>NZ_CAKVFS010000005.1 GCF_934746965.1 uncultured Methanobrevibacter sp.
TGTGTCCCATCTTTAATCTCACAAATATCACATAATTGTTTACTTTTCCAATGTTCATCAAACCCTGGAAACCGTAATTTTTCATTCTAATCAAAATAGGTTTTTAACAAGTTTAAAAAAAATACTTTTTTATATTATTGTAGAGATACTATACTGTAATAAAAAAATTTTTTAAAATTTATGGAGGATTTGTATGTCAGATACTGTTAGAACATGGCGTCATATACAACAAAGATATAATCTTATAGGTTCCAAATGTAACACTTGTGGAGAATTATTCTTCCCATCTCGTGTAGTTTGTCCTAATTGTAGGAGGAAAGGAGATCTTGAACCTTTCCAATTCAGTGGTAAAGGAAAAATATTCACTTACTCTGTAATTAGATCTGCTCCAGATGACTTTAAAAAAGTAGCACCTTATGCTGTTGCTGTAATTGAATTAGAAGAAGGAGCAAAATTAACTGCACAACTTGTTGACTGTGATGTTGACGATCTTGAAATTGGAGATCCTGTTGAAATGGTCTTCAGGAAAATTAGAGAAGATGGTGATGATGGAGTAATCTCTTATGGTTTCAAATTTAGAGTTACAAAATAAAATTGCAATTCTATTAGTGAGCCATGGAAGTAGCTTGCCTTTTGCAGAAGCTACTTTCACAGAGATTAAAAATAAATTTAATAAGGCCACTGGATTTGCTACAGAAGTAGGTTATATGAAAGTAGCTGAACCTTCTATTGCTGGAGCTGTTGAAAATTTAAAAAGAGAAGTTCCAGAACTTGAAAAAATAATAGCTATTCCTGTATTTTTGGCACCTGGAATTCATACTAACATTGATATTCCAACTCTTTTAGGATTAAATCCATTGGAAATTGACCCTAGATGTCCTGATGGAAATTATCCAGAGGATCATTATTTGTCTATTGCTGATGATGTTGATTTTGATGGTGAAATTGAATTATTACCTGCAATTGGAGCTGATGATGATCTTTTAAAAGTTATTAATAAAAGAATTGATGAAGCTTTAGCTGAATCTGAATTAAATGATGATGCTAAAACAGGGATTTTATTAGTTTCTCATGGAAGTAGGTTGAAATATAATAAAGAGTTTATAAGTGAAGTTTATAGGAAATTTGATGAAACTACTTTGTATCCATCTAATTTCGGGTTTATGGAGCTTGTAGAACCTAATATCCCAACTTCTATTAATAAGCTTGTTAATGAAAATGAAATTGACAGATTAGTTGTTGTACCAGTATTTATAGCTCCTGGAGTTCATACAACTTCTGATATTCCAACTATTTTGGGTTTAAAAGACCCAGATTCTCATTCTCATTCACATACTCATGAACATGGTCATGAACATCATCATCACCATGATTTGGAAGTAGTTGATTTTGAAGGTGAAATTTTATATCCTGAACCTATTGGTTCTGATGATATTTTAATAAATATATTAATAAAAAATATGGAAAAGGTTTTATGAATTCCATATTTTTCTTAATTTAATTTTTTAAGTGATTATAATGACTAGTGATTTATCTAAAACTGGAATTTTACTTTTAAGTCATGGTAGTAGATTAGACCAAGGTGAAAAAGTAATTAAAGCATATACTGATATGTATAAGGAAGAATTCCCTGAAGCTATTGTTGAATATGGTTTCATGGAAATGAGAGAACCTAATATTCCTCAAACTATTAATAAATTAACTGAAGGTAATGATTTAGAAAAGATTATTGTTGTTCCTGTATTTGTTGCTCATGGACTTCATACAAAAAGGGATATTCCTAAATTGTTAGGAATTGAAAGTGATTTTGATGAATCAAAAGTATCTGGAGGTCATAGTCATGACCATGACCACGGACATCATCATCACCATCACCACCATGATCATGATGAAGAAACATTTGATTTTGATGGTGAAATAATCTTAGCTGACCCGTTAGGTATTGATACTCGTTTATATGAAATTATAAAAGAAAGAGTATCTCAAAACTTATAATTTATTAAATCATCACCATTTTTTTGGTGATGAACTCTTTTTTTCATATTAAACATTTATATATCATAAAATGTATAATTTATATTACATTATTGAAAAAATAATGATATGTTTCGTGATATTATGAAGTTTAATAAAATATTTTTATTTACTTTAATATTATTAGCAGCATTATCTGTTTCAGCAGTAAGTGCTGAATCATTTGACGGTAATAATACTGTTACAGTAAATGATGTTAATAATGTTATTGTATCTGAACAAATATCTGCAGATAATACTGCAGATGTAATAGGTGCATCTGAACCTTCTGTTTCTGATGTTAATGAAAATGAAAATACTGGAGATAACGGAACTACTCCTGATACTAATGGTTCTACTGAGAATAATTCAACATCAAATGATACTAATTCCAGTATAATCTCTGAAGATCTTTCTTTATTTTTTAGAAATGGTACTAAATTCAGTGCTATTTTCTTAGATGAAGATGGAAATCCATTAGCTAATACAAATATTACATTTATTATTAATGGAGTAAATTATACTAGGGCTACTGATGCTAAAGGTGTTGCTTCCATAGCAATTAATCTTGCTGCTGGAGAATATTCTGTAAAATCTATAAACCCAGCTACCAATGAATCTGTTATAAACAATTTAACTGTTATTTCAACTATTAGTGCGGGTAATATAATTAAATTATACAAAAACGGTACTCAGTACTATGCTACTTTTGTAGATGGTCAAGGTAATGTTTTAGTTAATAAAACTGTTAAATTTAATATTAATGGTGTTTTCTACCAACGTGACACTGACGAAAATGGTACTGCTAGATTAAATATTAATTTATATCCTGGTGAATATATTTTAACTGCTTACAATCCAATTAACAATGAAGCAATAGCTAGTAATATCACTGTAATATCTACTATTAATGGATCAGATATTAAAAAATATTATAGAAATGGTACTCAATATACTGCTACCCTTGTAGATAGTAATGGAAATATTTTAGCTAATAAAACTGTTAGATTAAATATTAATGGTGTTTTCTACAACCGTACTACTAATGAAAATGGTACTGTTACATTAAATATTAATTTAATGCCAGGTAATTACACTATTACAGTTTACAACCCAACAAATGGTGAAGAAAACTCTAATAATGTTCTTGTTTTATCTAAACTTGTTGCAAAGGATGTTAAAATGGACTACCAATCTGGTGGAAAATACTCTGTAACTGTTTTAGATGATCAAGGTAATACATTAGCTAATAAAACAGTTAAATTAAATATTCATGGTGTTTTCTACGAACGTGTTACTAATGAAAATGGTACTGCTTACTTAAATATTAATTTAATTCCGGGTGTATATACCTGTACTGCTTATTATGGAGATTCAGTTACTTCAAGTCAAGTTACAGTAAATAAATTAACTCCATCTATTAATGTTTTAACTCCTACTGTTAAAAAAGGAGATTATTATAAAGTTAAAGTCACAGAGAAAAAATCCGGAAACCCTATTGTAAATCATTTAATTATATTTGTTTACAATGGAACTGCATATGGTGCATTCTCTGATGCTGATGGTGTAGCTAAAATTAAAATAGGGTTACCTGTTGGAACATACAGATTAGTAACTGGTATTCAACAAGATCCATGGTATACTACCCTTTCAGTTTGGAATATTGTTAATGTTACTGCTTAAGTGGAAATTTTTTCCATATTTTTCTTTTTTTAACTAGTTTTAGAATTTAATGCATTGTTTTTTATTATACTTAAATAAGGATTGGATAATATATTTTTTCTTAATTTCATTAAATTTATTTTTCATTATATAATTAAATGCATATTTAATTTTTATAAAATCAAATAGAAAAAAATATATTCTAATTTTTATATAATCTATTATCATGTGATAAACATATTATAATTTTTTGATAGATTATATATTTTATCATGTATTTAATTAAAAAAATGTTGAATTGATTTACATGAATTTTAAGTATACCTTTATATTATTTATTTTAGTTTTAGTTAGTTCTGTATCTTTTGTATCAGCTACAGATTCATCAATTTCTGAAATAGATAATATTAATTTTGAAAGTAATCAGAATTTATATGAAAATTTGGAAGTATCAAACACTAATGAAATAGAAACTAGTGCTGATTTAAAAAATGTTGATTCTAGTTTTATAGAAGATACAAGTAATCCTCCTGAAAAAGAAGAGTATAATATCCACATTAAAAATATTACTATTGGTAATGAAACTAATGATACAAATATTTTTAAAACAGTAATTAAGGGAGATGACATATCTATAACAAATTCAAATCTTCCAATTACTATTAAAACACACACTACAACTGTTTATCAAACACAACAACTTAACTTGTACCTTTTAACTTCTAATGGTGGAAGAGTTATATTAAATAATCAACCAATAACTATCACTTTAAACGGTGTTTCATACACCAGATATTTTGATGAAAATGGGATTGCTTCTATAAATATAAATTTGGTAGCACGTTCAACACCTTATTCAGTTAACTGTTATTTTTCAGGTTATGGTAACTTTTTATCATCTTCATCATCATTTAATATGAAGGTTATACAGAAAAGTGTTAATTTATATTACTTAACAAATGTGGTAAATAAAGGAGTTAGTGGTGAAGGATTTAGAGCAAAGTTAATTGATCAATTTAATGTTCCAGTTATGAATAAAGCAGTTAAGATTAAAATAAATGGTGTTACTTATTCAAGAGATTCTAATAATTATGGTATTGCAAATTTAAATATTAATCTTAATCCTGGAACATACAGTGTTGATTATTGGTATGATAACGAAGAAAAAGGGTATAGTTCTTTAGCTAAGCAAACAGTGAGTTTAACTGTAAAAAGTGATGGTAATAGTTTAATTAAAACAACAATTTCACGTTTAAATTATACACTTCAAGAATCTAGTAAAATTGCAGTTAAATTATCTGATGCAAATGGAAATCCGATTTCAAATAAAAATATAAACATATGGTTAGGTATTAATAAGATAATATCTAGCACTACAAATAGTAAAGGTATAGCTTATTTTGACATGTTTAGTACTAATTTTGGTGATGCTACATTTACTTTTGTTTTTGAAGGGGATTCTGTTTATAGATCTACAGGAGTTGTTAATACATATGTATGTATTGAAAAAACTACATCTAATAAATATTCTTCTTCAGATTCAAATGGTGGATCAAATATCCCATTATCTTATTACAAAACAAGTTATAATACATATGATAATTATACTAGTTCATATATTCAAAAATTAGCTAGTACATTAACTGCATCATGTAGTGATGATTTAGAAAAAACAATTGCAATCCATCATTATGTGTATGTGATAAATTATGAAAATTATGGTAATCATAAATATGGTGGAAAGGAAAGTTTACTTAGATATGCTGGAAATTGTCTTGATAAAACTTCTGCTTTTGTAACATTATTAAGGGCTGTTAACATTCCGGTTCGTTATGTTTTAGGTGATAATTATCCTTCATCTACTGTTGGTCATGCATGGGCGCAGGTTTGTTTTGATAATACGTGGGTTGTTTCAGAAGTAACTAATACTCTTTCATTTGGGGATTGGCAACATGGTGCAACCTATTCAAATAAACAATATGGAGTAATTGTTTCTTAAAGCATATTTTTTAATTTTTTGAGTCTGTAAAATTTTACAGACTCTTTTTTTAAAAAACTTATTTAACCTATAAAACTTATATTATTATCATGACTTTAAAGGTCTCAGATATTGGGGAAAAGGAGTTAATTAATTATATTTTATCTAATTGTGAAACTATAACTCCTGATGACACAGCTATTACTTCAGTGGCTGATACTAATTTAATTTCTACTTGTGACATGCTTATTGAGTCAAAACATTTTCCTGAAAACATGTCTTATTTTCAAATGGGTTTTAAGGCTGTCACTGTCAATGTTAGTGATCTTGCTGCTATGGGTGCTAGTCCTTTGGGTTTTTTGCTGTCAATAGCTCTTCCAAAGGATTTTGAAGTTGAAAATTTTAAACAAATTTTTGATGGTGTTTTGGAAGCCTGTGAATATTATAATATTCATTTAATTGGTGGGGATACTAATGAAGCTGGTGAAATTATAATTTCTGGAACTGCATTAGGTCTTTGTAGTAATCCTTTGATGAAGAATACTTCTAGAAAAGGGGATTTAATTGTTTTAACAGGTGATGTTGGATTAGCTGCTTTAGGTTTTAATTTAGGAAATGATGATAATATTTACACTAAAAAAGCTTTAGAACCATTAGCTAAGATTAATGAGGGGCTTAATATTAAATGTGCTGGTGGAACTTCTGCTACAGATATTACTGATGGATTAGCTAGTGAACTTT
Organism: uncultured Methanobrevibacter sp.; assembly: GCF_934746965.1. Lineage (NCBI taxonomy): Archaea > Methanobacteriati > Methanobacteriota > Methanobacteria > Methanobacteriales > Methanobacteriaceae > Methanobrevibacter > uncultured Methanobrevibacter sp. The sequence goes on from NZ_CAKVFS010000005.1 coordinate 6,395, forward strand.
ATGAGATGAAAAGAAAAGATATTGGTTTTATGATTTATGAAGATAAGTTTAATGTTTCTGAAGAGTATAAGTCATTAGCTGATAAATTAAATCTTAATTATCTGGATTTACTTTTGCATGTTGGGGAGGATTTTGAATTAGTTTTTACAATAGCTGGGGAAAATTTAAGTAAGTTGGATTTTGATTATAAGGTTATTGGTGAGGTTACAGATTCTAAAAAGGTTGAAATTACTTTAAGTGATTCATCTGTTGTTGAAGTTAGTTCTAGAGGATATGATCATTATGTTAGTTAGCAATAATCTTTTTAAGAAAAGTTCCAAGTCAAGGAAAGTAAGGTGTGAGATTTGTTCTAATTATTGTAAGATAGCTGATGGTGGTTATGGTATTTGTAAACAGCATAAGAATGTAAATGGGGAGTTGTTTGATGAGAGTTTTGGTGTTGTTTCTTCTTTAAGTGCTGATCCTATTGAAAAAAAGCCGTTGTATCATTTTTTACCTGGTACATTAACATATTCTGTAGGTGGTTTTGGATGTAATATGGTCTGTTTACATTGTCAAAACTACATGATTTCACAAGAATTTGATAAAATTTCTAATAGAATTAATATATCTCCAGAAGTGATTGTGGAAAAGGCTATTGATCAAGGATGTAAGTCACTTTCATGGACCTATAATGAACCTACTATACATTTACCTTTTAACAGGAAAACTTCTTTATTGGCTAAAAGAAAAAATCTTAAAATTATCTATGTAAGTAATGGATATATGTCTAATCAATCATTAACTGAAATTTTAAATTTTGTTGATGCGTTCAATATAGACTTGAAATCCATGTCTCAAAAATTCTATAAAAAAATATGTAAAGCAGATTTAAATGTTGTTTTAGAGAATTTAAAAAGAATATATGATTCTGGAAAACATTTGGAAATTACAAACCTGCTTATAAACGATTACAATGATTCATTAGATGAAATTAATAAATTAACTAATTATATAGTTGATAATTTAGGTTGTGAAGTACCTTTACATTTTTCAAGAGCATTTCCATATTATAAATTAAATAATATTTCCCCAACTATGGAAAACAGATTATTTGAAGCTAAAAAAATAGCTCATGAAAATGGTTTAGAACATGTTTATATTGGAAATATGGATTGTGATAAAAATACATACTGTCCACAGTGTGGTGAAGTAATTTTAAAAAGAAACAATTATTCTGTGGAACTTTTAAATAAAAATAATAAATGTGAAAAATGTGGGAAAGAATTAAATATTAAATTTTAAGTGTTGGTTTCATGTATTTTATTCACCAAAACTTACTCTTTCGAATTTTTCAAGTGTTTTTAAAGATTTAGTAGCATCTAAACCTATTTTTGTTGTTGTACCATCACTTTGAGCTACTGGATCAAGAGATGAACCACGTACATTAGGGATAATCATTAAATCTCTATCTCCTTTTACACGTGTAGCTATTGCATATTCAATATCTTGCGGGTCAAAAACATCAACATCAGTATCTACAACCACTGCATGTTTAAGTGATGGATGTGCAGATAATGCTGCCATAATTGCATTTTTTCCATCTCCTTCAGTTTGTTTGTTAATGGAAATAGCTGCATGTAACCAGCAACAACCTCCTTCTGTTAAAACAACATTTTCAACAGTTGGAACTGCATTTTTAACAGATTTGAAAATTCTAGGTTCTTGAGGAAGACCTTGTAATAATTTATGTTCAAATCCTGCAGGTAAAATTCCATGATAATATGGATTATCCTTTTTAATATGCATTTTACTTAAATTAATTATTGGCTGGTCACGGATAATATCATAAGTGTCAGTTAAATCTACAAATGGGCCTTCGGCTGTAGTTTCACTTACTGATATTTTACCTTCTAAAATAATATCTGCCTGAGGAACTTCTAAATCACCACATTTAATAAGAGTTAATTCCCCATTTTTAAATGCATTAGCTACATCCATTTCATTATAATCAATTGGGATTGAAGTTGTACTTGCAAGTAAAATTGCAGGGTCCATTCCAATAGCTATTGCAATTTCCAAATCTTTTCCTAGTTTTTGAGCTTTTTGGAAGTATGTATAAAGATTTCTTGGAACTATTCTGACAGCTAGTCTTTTATCATCTAAAACCATCATTCTGTGAATTGATGCATTTTGAATACCTGTTTCTGGGTCACGGGCAAATACAACACCTGCAGTAATATATTTGCCTCCGTCACGTTTGTAATGAGTTAAAATAGGTATTTTATCTAAATTAGCTTCACTAGTATTATAATCGGAAAAGTCTGTGAATTTATCCACTTTAATAGGATTATCACTAGCTTCTATGATTTTTTGAGTAATTTCACTTACTTCACAGTTAATTGATTTAGCTATTTTTTCTCTTGTATTGCAGATTCCTGAGATAATAGGTAAATCATATCCTTTCACATTTTTAATAATAACTGTATCTTTAGGGTATTTTCTTAGCTCTTTAGCTACTTCAAATTCACTGGAAAGTTCAGCTGTTATTTCGATAATGTTATCATTTTTAATATCCATATTAATCCCTATATGTTAATTTTTTTATTTTTTAATTTTTCTAAAAGTTCTAAAAGATGAGGGTTGTTAATAGAAAGTATTTCTCCACTTAAAACTGCAGCATTACGACCATTATTAACTCCAACAGTTGCTACTGGTACTCCTGGAGGCATATTTACAGTTGAAAGTAAATAGTTGTTTCCAAGTTCATTTTCACATGGAACTCCAATAACAGGTTTTTCAGTAAGTCCTACAAGTCCTCCACTTACCTGGGAAGAGTTGGAATTAATTCCAATAAATATTTTAGCATTTTTCATCGTGTTTACATATGCTCTAAATTTCTTACCAGATCGAATTGGACAAATAACCTGCATATCATGAGATATTTTAAGTCTGTCTAATGTTACACTTACTTTTTTACCAGTAATTAAATCAGTATGTCTTCCAACAATAATAACTACTTCAGCATCTCTATTAATACAGTTTCCTTTAAATTCTTCTGTAGTTTCATTTAATTCAAGGTTTTTAATCCTTAAAAAGTCATTGGTAATATGTGGGGTGTCTATTTTCTGAACAATTTCTTCATTACTTCTAATAACTTTTTGTTTGTATTCTTCTTTTAATTTTAATACTTTTTCGCGTATCTCTTCATCGTAAAGCCCTAATATTTGTGCAGCTAAAATAGCTCCATTATCTCCTCTGTCAATTCCAACAGTTGCTACTGGAGAAGGATAAGGCATTTGCACAGAAGAATATAGTGCATCTAAACCACTAACTTTAACATCTACTGGAACTCCAATAACTGGTTTATGTGTATAAGCAGCTATTGCTCCTGGAAGGTGAGCAGCTAATCCTGCAATTCCGATAAATACTTTTATACCTGCGTTTGTTCCTTGTACAACAAGTTCTCTTACAAGATCAGGTGTTCTATGTGCTGAAGCTATTTTCAAACTGTATGGTATTTCAAGTTTTTCCAAAATGTTCATACTTTTTTCAGCGATAGCTATATCCGATCCACTTCCAAGAATTATCATTACTTTTGGTGTCATTTTAAAATACCTTCTAAAAAATCATTAATAATAAATATCTGTTTCATTATATATTAAAAGTTATTTAATTTCAACTTCATAAGCTTTAAATTTATCAAATTCTATCGGGAGCTTTTTAAGATTAAATGTATCATGATTTAAAGTTATTTCTCCATCATAATTCTTGTAACTCATAAAGTATACTTTACTGCCTTGTGATAGTTCACTTTGTATTCCAGGATCTGCTAAAACATCACTAATCTGTGCTGCTGTATTATTAAACTCTTTATCTTGAGTAATTGTTAATAAGAAATTATGATCGTTAGGTAAATAGTAAGAATTCATCTGGAAATAAGGTACAAAACCATCATAAATAATAATGTTTCCTTCACCAAAAGTATTATGCAACATGTTCATATTGTTTGTATCATTATTCTGGTCGTTAATTTGATTTTGAGTAAAATCAACACAACTTATAGCACCTACAATTAGAATAACTACAAGAATTGGGATAAATAGCTTTTTATTATCGAAATTTTTACTAAGTAGAATACTTATTCCTAACCATAAGCAACCTAATGAAGGAATCATATACCTTGGATGGAAAATCGGTCTGATAAGTAGAGATAAAATTATTCCGATAAGTGGTACACAAATAATTATTAAAATGCCGTAAATTCCATACTTGTCTTCAAACTCTTTTTTATTTTTAATTATTAGTAAAGCACATCCAATTAATAGTATTGCTCCTAAAATTGAAAATGATGCTATTTCATTACCATTAATAACTTGATTAGCTGGTGAAAATATAAATGAAATATATCCAATAATCCTATTAATTGTAATTGGTGCAATCCAATAACTACCACTTACAGTACTTACCTGTTGTTTTAAAATAAATAACCATGGCAGATAACTTAAAACAGCAATAGCTGCAGAAATAATCCATTTTTTCAATTCTGATCTGTTATTTTTAATTAGATATAATAATAAAAGTCCATATATAACAAAAGAAGCTACTGCACTAAAGTAATGGGTGTAAGCAGAAGCAATTGTTAATATTGTTAATATTGCCCAGTTTTTTAAATTGGAATTATTGTTCATAATTTCATAAACATAGATGAAACTGGCTGTTATAAAGAATAATCCCCAACTGTACATTCTTAATTCAACTGCAAAATTCATTAACTGAGGCATACTGACTATACAAAATGCAAATATTCCTGCAGTCAAATATCCGAAATTTTTCCTAATTTTTGTAGCACTTAATCCAAGTATTAAATAAAATGGAAGTAATGAAGTGAATTTACCTATAATTATAGGATTAATTCCGAATAACACCCCTATTTTATAAAATGCCTTATAAATTAAATAGTATAATGGCGGGTGAACATCAAGAATAACAATATTTGAAAATTCATTAAATGGAAGTTTAATTAAGCCTAATGAGTGGATTTCATCATTCCACATTCCTAATTTTGTAAATCCAATATATGATACATAAAGTAAAGTAATTATACTAATAGCAAACAGTAATGTCCCTATTTTATTTTCATTATTTTTTAGATTAATCATATAATCATCCTTTAAATTTTTTTACCATAAAACATAACTCTACGTGCAGAAAAGTTCCAAAACATCACTAAAATAGAAGCTATAATTTTAGACCAAATATAACTTATATGTCCATAGTCTACAAAGATAAATAATAATATTTCAGTGAATATAAGTCCAATAAAACTGATCAATATAAATAAATTAAAATCTAGAACTTTATTGTCTCTATCTGCCTGATTAAATACCCATGAGGTTGACATATAATAATTACCTAAAACTGATATAAAAAAAGCAATAGCTGCAGAAACCAGGTAATTTTGCCCTAAAAAGTTAATTAATGATAAATAAATAATAAAATCTATTAAAAATGATGCAGTTCCTACAAACAAATATCTAAACATCTGTAAGAAAATATTGTCTGTAGTTTCTTTAAATAGCTTATTAATTAATTTATCCATATTATAATCTTAATTTTAATTATTTAATAAGTTTTAGTTTTTCCAAAAAATGTGTTAAGAATTTTCTGGGGGGTCTGTTTTTTTTAAAAAGGGTTGTTCATCTTTATTTAAACTTTTTATATTTCACCGTACACTTAATAAATTAATAAAAGGTAACTGCAGTTAAAATTAAAGTGGCTGCTAAAAATCCGATAGCAAAAACAATTATTAATTTATCTATTTTGTCATCTTGATTAGCATGATTATTAATACCAAATGTAAATGGTGCTAAAGCAATTAATGGAATAAAATATCTTGCTTGAGTCCCTTGAATTTCATACAAACCTCCCACACCGGTCCAAGTTAGGAGTTGTATTATGTAAGTTCCACAAAAGATAACTGCCATTACAAAGAATCCTGAAAATCTGTATCTAAAAGAAATTTCATTATTATGGGGATATAAAAAGATAATAGCTCCTAAAAATAATGGATAGATAGTTGATATAAACTTTGAAGAATATTCAAATGGGGAAATCCATAAAAAGAAAAATGAGGCAAGCAATATTCCAAATAATTCGGTATTCTAAATAACATTACCATGGAATCAGGGATATGATTAAATATAAAATTTAGCTGACCAGATAATGAAACATTATGTTCTATGAAATATGATAATCTATAGGAATATGTTAAAGCAGGTGTTGCATAAAATTTGGACCATAACAGCCCAATAAGAATAATAATCATAAATACTAAATATTTGTAATAAAATTTATCTTTAAATTTATTTTTTGGTATAAACAACACTAAAAAAGCAAAACCAATAAATGATAATTTACAAAGTCCCAAAATTATAATTAAAAGCATGAAAATTAATAATTTTTTATTATCGATTTCTTTATCTTTAGATTTAATTAAAAACAGGAAGTATGCAATAACTAACAAAGCTAAAGAATTAATAATGGAATCTATACTCATAGATGCTCCATGCATAACTGCGAGGGGCAAGCACGCCATGAAAATAAAAGGTATTTTTAACATGGGTGTTTTTTTAACAGCATATGAAACTATAGATGCGTATAATAATAAATTAAAGAATCTTCCAAGCCATAACATCCAGATTGCATTCAAATCCAAACATTTAGCTAAAAATACTCCAATTCCCTGAGCTAAATATCCAAAAAATGGGTTTTGAGCAAAAGCAGAATGATATTCTACAACAGTATAATTAATATATGTGTTTAAGAAATTAGTAGAAAATACTGTTTGACCATAATTCTCCGAAAGATTAACAATACTGGAAATTGTTTTAAAGTTACCTCCATTGCTTTTATTAATAAAAGAAAAGTCTTCATAATTTAATGAAAAGGGGACAGGTATTAATATTCCTTGAGAAGTTAAATCTGATCTAATTAAATGCTCTTGTTCATCAGGGATTATACATATAGGTGATAAAAATGTAAAAATTAAGCCAAAACATAAAATAATAACAAAAACTACTTTATATAATTCATTATCATGTAAGCAATAATATAAAAAACAAAAAACACCTAAATAAACACTAAAATAAAAATAAGTAACTCTGTAAATGGATAAGCATAATTCTCAATAGTCATTATTGATAGAAATGAAACTAGAGTAAATATAAAATATAAAGCCAAATATTTTTTATTAATTCTGCACAACTCAAAATATTTTGAATTTTTAAGGTTTGTATTCATATAATTTATAATATGTAATTTAATTGTATATAAAATTAATTAAATATAGACTCTGTTGAAATCCTATTTTTCTATTTTGATTGATTGGAAAATATTGTAGATTGTTGTTTTGAGTCTTGTTTCTTTGTTTTGTAGTCTTGCTTTTACTTTTGTTGTTTCCATTTAATTTTCTTTTTATAATGCTGAATATGCTTTCTACGTTGTTTCTTAGTGAGTATATTTCTTTGTTGAATGTTTTTTGGCTTAAGCGCATGTACCCTCCATAAAATTAATTATGGGTTTGTTTTTTAGTTGCATATATAATAATAAACCTGTATTCTTATTTAAGACTATCTAAACATTCATTTTTTAAATCAAAAAGTTACAAACATATTAAAATAATATTTTTTGATATTATCAAGTTAATCTAATTTGACTATCTATTGTGCTTCTTTTATTAAATTAACAGCATTTTCTTTAAAATCATAATATATTTCAAAATCTTCTTTTAAAATCAATGTAAAGTAAGTAAACACCATCAAAATTATTAAAAGCATTCTATTTAAAAATAGTTCGAATATCATGAAATAAGCAAAATAAGTATAATAACAATTATATACAATAAATAAAAATACTATCAGTTAAATTTTTTACACTCTCCTGAGCAGATTTTTTAATATTTAAAGATAGGTGGGCTCCCTTTTAAAAATAAATGATAGATGATTTAAATTATTTTCTCTAAAAGAAAATAATTAAATCAAAATTTATTAACTATTTTTTCTTTTAAAATATTTACATACTACTTTAAAATCATGTTTTTGTAGAAGGTACACTAAAGTAGAAATAGCTAATACTTCAAAAAATGCGAAGAATCCTTGACAAGATACAGTATAAAATTTCATAATATTATATGCATCATAAGGTATCCATTCACTAAACCATGAAATAGCAAATATTTGACCTATAAATGTAACTAAAGTTAAAAATTGAAATCCTAGTAACATATTAAGAGTAGCATCTTTAAATTTTTCTTTAAATTGGTAAATAGTAGTGCAAATAAATATTAATCCAGATATTGGGACCAAGATATAGGATATAATTTGATAGGTAATTATATCTAAATTAGCAATTGCCTTAGGAATTTTTTCTTTAAAGTTCATTGTATTGACATTGGATTCATTAACAATAACTAAATTATCATTTAAAATCAATTCAGCATTTTCACTAATAGAATCATCAATAACATTTGTAGAACCTTGTTTAGGAGATAGATCAATTATTGTATAATTATAGAATAGGCAATTACATAAACCTGCGGTTACATAAGGTGTCAATCTTATAATTTCATCAATATTTTTACCAGGTAAAGAACTTGTTATAAAAATTTTTTCAGATTTATTTAATTTTCCATCTTCAAATGATTTATCTAATTCATCATTGACTTTAAAAAAAAATCGTTAGCTTGACTTTCATTATTAAATAAACTCACATTGGATAATGAATCTCTCAATGCCCAAGTAATAAGATCGCCCTCAATAGGATTTTTATTTAAATCACCATTTGCCCAAGTTGAATGTTTTAAATCATTTAACAATTCTGGATGGGCGTGTAATGTTGGAGAAGCATTCCATGCTTTTTCAAGTGTTGAAACAGGTATCCACACATTAGTTGTTTTATTTGCATCATCGATTTTCAATAAATTATGATAAAATTCACCTAATTCTCCACCCGTCCTAGTATTTATTTCGTCAATTCCAAAATAATGATTATTAATCTCTTTATAACTCATTGTTCCAATTCCAAAAATAAGAATAGGGATTAAACATAAAACAATAATTTTGGTTAATCCACTCAAATTATTTCTATTAATTTTTGTATGTTTAAACTCATTAAATACTTTAAAAATTAACACAATAAATATTGGGATTAAAAACATTGGAACATCCATTATTCCATCTTCTTTAATATAAAATGTAAATGTGAATAGTAAACCAAGTAATATTCCCCAAAATAAAATTTTCTTGTTATTTTGTATTTTAGAAATTACTTCTCCTATGAATATAAATAAACAACCTAAAAACATTATTGTAAATGGAGAAATAATTGCATTTCTATATACTCTCAGTGCACAATCAGAATCAAAACCTATTGGTAAAAATGATATAAATAAAAAGATTAATAATATAACTGCTTTATTTTTAGTTATAAATTTATAAACTCCTAATGAAATTACCAAAGCGGCAATAATCCAACATAATGACAGCCAAAACCTATAAGAAAATCCGGATAAATTTACAAAAAATAAAAATACAGGGTAGGATATTCCTTTTACTAATGTTGTTATATCCCAATTATGGAAATGAAAAGGTAAGTTTGCATATTTTATTAATAATAAATCGTCATGAACACCGATTGAAAAAAACCAAATTGGAAGATTGACTCCAATGTATATTCGCAACAGTGAAAACAAACAAATTAATGATAAACTTATTTTGCTATTGAATTTATGAATACTTTTTAAACAGTTTTTAAACATAATCTATAATATAGGTTCTAACATATTTATACTATGTTATTATAAAATTTCCCTGTTTTTTTAAGTTTTTATTTTTTGTATTTCAATTCAAATAAGTATTAATTCATAAATAAGTCTAATTTTTATCAATATTGGGAGTTTATTTAATAATTGATCTTACAGTTTTAAATTAATAAATAAAAAAATTCAAAACTACAAAATTTTTTGAAAGAGCTTTATTATTATAAACCATAAATAATTAATAACATAATTTACAAACATCTTTATAATGAAAACTGTAGTATTGATTCCTTGTTATAATGAAGAACTTACAATTGAAAAAGTTATCTTGGATTTTAAAAAAGTTTTACCTGATGCAGATATTTACGTTTATGATAATAACTCTACTGATAATTCATATGAAATAGCTAAAAAAACAGGAGCTATTGTAAAAAAAGAATATAGACAAGGTAAAGGTAATGTTGTAAGGGCTATGTTTAGGGATATTGATGCTGATTGTTATATTTTAGTTGATGGTGATGATACTTATCCTGCAGAATCTGCATTGGAAATTGAAGAACTAATTTTATCTAAAAAGGCAGACATGGTAATTGGAGACAGATTGTCCAGTACTTATTTTACAGAAAATAAAAGAAGATTCCATAATTCTGGAAATAAATTAGTTAGAAAACTTATTAATTCTATTTTTAACAGTAATATTTCTGATATTATGACAGGTATGAGGGGATTTAGCTATGAATTTGTTAAATCATTCCCTGTTTCATCTAAAGAATTTGAAATTGAAACTGAAATGACTATTTTTGCTTTAAATCATAATTTTCTAATTAAAGAATTACCTATAGATTATAGAGATAGAATGGAAGGTAGTGAATCTAAATTAAATACTTTCAGTGATGGATATAAAGTTATTAGTTTGCTTTTCGGACTTTTTAGAGATATAAAACCATTATTTTTCTTTTCTTTAGTAACTTTAATCCTTTTAATAATTGCTGGCGCATATTTCTTCCAGATTTTAATTGATTTTTACAAAACAGGTTTTGTAGAAAAAGTCCCTACACTTATTACAGTAGGAGTAGTAGCTATTGTTGCAACTATTATATTTTTCACTGGAGTTATTTTACATGTTGTTAGAAAACAGCATGATGAAAACTTTGAACATCACTTAACCTTAATAGCTCAAAATAAAAAGAAATAAATGGGGGTGTCTTAAAACTCTCAATTTTTTTCTTTTTTATTTTAAATCAAACTTTCATTAAACTTATTTATCTTGTCTAATTTTAATAGATTATTGTTTATTTTTTTTAAAATAATTATATTAAAAAATTTTTATTGAAAATAGGTTAAAATTAAAAAAATCATTATTAGGATGTGCCTAAAATTTAAATTACCTCATGTTTTACTTTTGATTTTGATAGGTTTATCAATTAATTCAATAAGTTCTTCTGGAGTTATTACGTTCCTTTCCCATTTAATCACCAATAATTAATTAGTAATTACTTTTTAAATATCTTTTCAAATGATGTTTTTATTATATATTATTCAAAAATATCACCATATTATATCTACTTTTTGATGATTAGAAATTTATATTAATGATAATATCAATAAATAACTTTACATATTAATATTGTATTAAAAACATATTAATTATATAGTATGAATTATATGATTTCGTATTATAAACATAGTAACATGGAAAAAGAAATAATTGAACATGTTGCATACATTAAATCTTCAAAGAATAGGTATAAAGTTTTAAAATCATTAAATAAAGGAATGAAAATCCCATCAGAGATAGCTAGTGAAACAGATATTCGTTTAAATCATATTAGTGCATTATTAAAGGATTTAAAAGAACATAATTTTGTTTTATGTCTTAATGAGGAAGATTCAAAAGGTAGAATGTATGTTTTGACCGACACTGGAAAAACAGTTCTTAATATCTTACAATAAGGTCGATATAATGAGATTTATAGGAAATAAAACAGCACTTTTAGATAATATTAAAAGCTTCATTAATGATACTATTCCATATTATGAAGACATGATTTTCTGTGATATTTTTTCTGGAACTTCATCTGTAGCAAGATATTTCAAAAAAGATTATCAAATAATCTCCAATGATTTATTATATTTTTCATATGTGCTACAAAAAGCAACTATTGATAATAATATTTTTCCTACTTTTGATAAACTTAGAAAAGAATTAAACTTAAATAATTATCATGATTTAATTAATTATTTAGAAAATAGTCCTTTAGATGCACTTCAAAGTAAGTATAATATTAAAGATGAAGAATTGTTTATATATAACAATTATACTCCCTCTTCAGATGATTGTGATAGGATGTATTTTAAACCTGAAACAGGAAAAAGGATTGATTTAATAAGAATACTATTAAATAAGTGGTTAGATGACAATATAATTTCTGAAAATGAATATTTTTATTTATTAGCACTATTAATCGAAGCAGTTCCATATTATTCTAATATTGCAGGAGTTTATGGGGCTTATTTAAAAAAATGGGATAAAAGAACTTATAATCCATTTAAATTACGAGATTTAGATGTTTTGGATAATAAAAAAGAAAATGTGTCTTATAATTTAAATGCGCATGATTTAATCAGAGAAATTAAAGGAGATATTTTATATCTTGATCCACCTTATAATACAAGACAATATCCTCCGAATTATCATGTTTTAGAAACAATCGCTAAATATGATTATCCTGAAATTAAGGGAGTTTCTGGAATGAGAGATTATAAAGATCAAATTTCCATGTTTTGCCGTAAAAGAAATGTATATGGTGCTTTAGAGGACATAATTAAAAATGCCAATTTTCAGTATATTATAATGAGTTACAGTACTGATGGAATTTTAACTATATGTGAAATTGAAGAGATATTTAAAAAGCATGGAATTTCTGAAACTTATAAATTAGCTAAACCTATTGAATATCGTAAGTTTAAAAGTCAGAAAAAACAATCAAAAAAAGAGTTACATGAACTTCTATTTTTCGTTGAAAAAAAGGTAAAAAATCCTAGAATAAATGATAAAAAATTATTTAGAAATAAAAGACCTATTCAAACAACCTTTGGGGGGTTCTAATGAAAACAGTTCAATCATCATTTGATTTAAATAACAATTCATTGAAAAAACCAAAATATAAATTAACTCCTATTGGAGGGGGAAAATATAAACAAAAAGACTTTTTAAAATGCCCATTTAATTATATTGGTGGAAAGCATAAAATATTACCTCAATTATTCACGGCTTTCCCAAAGAACAATAATATTTTTGTAGACATGTTTGGGGGAGGATTTAATGTTGGTATTAACAGTAGCGCATCAAAAATCATTTATAATGATCAATTAACTCCATTAGTTGATTTATTTAAATATCTTCAAGATAATTCTTGTAATGATATTATTAATTATATTGAGACCACAATTGAAGAGAATAATCTAAAAAAACATGAAAAAGAAGGATTCTTGAAATTTAGAAATCAGTATAATCAAAGTGATGAAAAATTTCCATTAGATTTGTATATTTTAATATCTTTTTCATTTAATTATCAATTTAGATTTAACAATAGTGGGGAATATAATAATCCTCATGGAACTAACCGTAGTTCATTTACAAAGAATATGAAAGAACGATTAATACAGTATATTAATATTATCCATGAAAAAGATATAATATTTTTAAATAAAGATTTTACACAGTTAGATTATTCTATTTTAACTGAAGATAGCTTTGTTTATTGTGACCCTCCTTATTTGATAACTACAGGTTCATATAATGATGGAAATAGAGGATTTAAAAACTGGACAATAAAAGAAGAAAAAAATCTACTGAACTTATTATCAAAGCTGGATAAAAGAGGAATTGATTTTGCATTGTCTAATGTGACAATTCATGATGGGAAACAAAATGATTTATTACTTGATTGGATTGAAACAAATGAGTTTACTGCTTTGGATATTAATTCAGATTATAGTAATTCCAATTATCATAAAAAAAATAAAAATAAAGAAAAAAATACAGAAGTGTTAGTAATTAATTACTCTTTCAAATGATTTTTTTTAATTGTGGATGGGTTTTTTCGTTTAGCAAATAAGTCCCATATTCTTAAATTACTCACAATAATATTCTATATTTTGCTTAAAATCTCTGATTTGGTAGTTCTTCTGCAAGTATGTATAAATTTACTATATTTTTCAAATGTTTATATGTAGTTATTAATTAGAAACTACAATTCTTTTGATTAAATTTGTTAACCATGTCGGTGTTTTTTCATTTAATATGAAAGTTCCATTTTTATTCAAATGGAATAATACTTGTGGGTGAACTCCAGTTAAATCATATATATCCTCACCATATGTACTTACCCACCTAGTAATTGAATAATCTGGATAATACTTTTTAATAAATTCATTTTCAATAGATTCAAAGTGTTTAATCTCTTCTAAACCTTTATTAAGTGTTGAAGATTGTTTTCCTTCAATTAATAATATCTCTTTATTCACATCATTCTTTAAAATTAAATCAGGAAGATACAAGTTAACACCATGTTTATCTTTTTTAGGTAATGTAAGAGCTTGTCCATTAGAAGTATAAAAATATCCTCTCTCACAACCTGCATGATTTTCATATATGGCTTCAGTCCTCGGAGAATCACTTATTCCAATTAAATGGAGAAGAATAGTACCATTCTTTTCTGAATTTTTTTCATAATGCCAATATTGATTTAAAGTAGGTTTTTTATTACTTATATCCACACCTTCAAGTTTAAGATTTAAAATAGAAGCAATATTGAAAAATTTATTGGATTTTGAATTATTTACATATTCTTGTTTGACTCCATGATGAGTAATGATAATGTCTTTATCCCAACCTAATTTTCTTAATGTTTTACTAATTGCAGTTAATGCACCTATATTTGGGTCATGCCCAATATTTCCTTCATTTGCTGGTTTTGACAACCGACCAGATATTTTAATTGAATCTTTTTCTTTAGTTATAATAATTGGAATATTACCTTGGGGTGGTCGACGCATACTATTTTTATATTCAATTAATTCATCAATAGTTTTAAATTTATCAAAATATTCTAATGATTTCCCAATAATTTTAACATTTTGAGTTAATAACATGTTTGTTCCAAATATACTAGTATTTGATGGTCTTTTATCATCATCTGGATTTGTAATATTGTATAACATGATTTTTGGGGTATTAGGATAAAAATAATCTGCGTAAACAAATTTACTCATTCTTTGGTAAACACCAGTGTTTCTAGATTCTTTATCACTAGTCTTTGTTTCTTCAATGAGTAATTTTAAATTATTTCCATCATTTTCATTATTGATACTACATTCTTTTGGAGCAGAACTTTGTTCAAAAACTAAAAAATCTACAAAACTAGAATTGCCTGAAGCAATTTTTAAAATTATGTTGTCTATACCACTTATTTTCGCATTTTCAATTATATATTCACTATTAAATATTTCATTAGAATTTATATCTGGAATTATTTTTAATCTATTATTTACTTTTAATTGTTTATTATATTCATTTGAATAGATTTCCAAAATCTTTTTTACAACATTAGGTTTGGCTCTTTCTTCAGTAAGTATGTACAAGTTATCCATATTATTGATTTTAATTACAATAATCAAAAAAAGAATAGTACATTTTTAATATTTTTTTAATATGTTATTATATGTTTAATTTAAAATTATTATATAAATATCAAACGATATATAAACTTAATATGAATAAGTTGATACTAAAAAAATCAATATGTAATTAATGATGAATTATATAAAGAGCTCATGATTATGCAATCAAATCTAAGTTTTACCCAAGTAATATGTAGGATTTCCATAATGTGGATTGAATAATAAAATAGAGGATGTTTGAAGGAAAGTTGGGTGAAAAAGCAATTAAAATATTTTTTGAAGATAAAATGTCATCTATGAAGAAGATTCAACAAATTTTGATGAACGTGACTATTTTGATTTCCTTTTAAAAATAATGGTTGTTCTTTAAAAATTGATGTTAAAACAAAAACAGAAGATTTCTATATTAAAACTTTAGAAATGGTAGAACAAGCAGGAGTAATCCAAAAGACATTTTTATTTCAGTCAGATTATTCCGTGAAACCAAAAACCTGTAATGCCAATTAAAAGCACATAAACATATGAGTTATCTATATGATGAATTAAAGACTAAATAACTATAATAACATAAAGTGATAGATATGTCTGAAATAACAAAATGTTTAAACGAATGGAATGCGACTATTGAAGCATTAGGTCAAGGAAAGCAAACAATATTGATTAGAAAATAGGATACAACTTTAAAAGATTTTTTATTTTTCCCAACAACCAGTTATGCCACTAAAAATGGTATTTTAGATTATTTCAAGATGATTGTAAAAGTTTTGTGAAAGATAATTTATTGCCTATTGGTGAAAATAGAACTTATGAAGTAAAATATTATGCAACTGTTGAGGGAGTTATTGATAAATCTTCAACAAGGATTGGAGCATTTAATAAGTTTCATATTTGGACTCGGGACCATGTGAAAAATTATCTTGGAGGAAAAAAAGCTAAAATATGGATTTTAAGAGTTTATAAACTTGATAAACCTCAAATATGTAAACGTTCTAATGGAATGATATTTGCGAATGTAGATAAACATGTTAACCTTAAAGGTAAACCAGTTATAGCTGATAAAGAGTTTAACAAGTTAAAAGAAGAAATTTTAAATATTAAATAGTTATATTACTATAATATAACTTTATTCTATATTTAAATGAAACTTTAAGGTAAGAATTCATGGAAAATTTGGAAAAAATTATGTTACAATGAACACGTTTTCGCAAGAATCAAGAGTTAATATTTTTAAATAGATGATTACAAATTTAAAGTAATTATCAATGAAGAGTTAATGGATTCATTTGAAAAACTTGGAGAAATTCAAGATAAAATTTTAGAAAACTGTGATGGTAAACGTTTATTAATTAAGGATACTTTAATAATCTTGAAAAAGAAAAAATTAAAAATTAATCGCTGGACAGATTCAAAAATGTTAATATTTAACAGCAGTTGTTAACATTAACATTCCAGAAATAAACCCGACAGCTATAGTTAACACTAAAAAGCTTAAAGTTTCTTTTTCTATTTTTTTATTACCTATTCCAAACACAAATGGTAGGAAAATTAAAAGTGGCATGAAATAACGACTGAACACTCCACGTGTTACATTATCTCCTCCAACTGGAGACCAGGTTAAATATTGAACAGCCATTACACCACCATAAATTAAGGCACAAATTAAAAATCCTTTAACACGTGTTTTTAATTCCATTTTTTCACAATTAGGGTAAAATACACTAAATAAGCATATGAAGACGAAATAAAGTCCTGCAAGTAAACTTGATGAGTAATCACGAACACTATTTGAGAAATAAAAGAATCTGTCAATAATAGTTGGTAGTGCAGTAGTGTAAGTTTCACCAAATCTTTGAAGGGCAATTAAAGGATTAGCTAGTAAATAATCAATCTGACCACTGGCACTTACATTATTTTGAGCAAAGAATTCTCCCCTCCAGGAATTAGCTAATTGTGTTGTTGCATAACTGCTCCAAGCTAAACCAATACCTAAAGCAACTAAAATACAAAGTTTAGATATGATATTCTGTTTTTTATCACTAAAATGATTATTTGGAACTAGGAAAAGAAGTAAACTTAACGCTAGATAAGGTGATTTAAGTAATCCACAAAGTATTACCGCTACATAAAATATTCCTAAATCTTTCCAGCTGATTTTTGGTGTTTTATAGAAATATAAAAAGTAACTAAAAGCCAGGATAGCTAATGCACTAAATAATCCGTCACAACTTGTTGATGCTGATTGATAAATAGCTAATGGTAGCATTGACACTATAAGTAATGGAAACTTCAATACTGGTGCTTTTTTAATAGCTAATGTAATTATTCCAGCATATAATAATAAATTAAAGAATCTTCCAAGCCATAACATCCAGATTGCATTTAAATCCAAACATTTAGCTAAAAATACTCCAATTCCCTGAGCTAAATATGCATAAAATGGATTTTGAGCAAATGCAGAGTTAAAATATGAGGGAGTATAATCTATCTTTTCATCATCTACTTTTGTATTAAATACATTTGAACCAGCATTATCAAAAAAAGTAGTTACACTATTGATTGTTTCATAACCATAGCTGGTAGTATTTGGAATAGGCACATAACTGGTAGACAATTCTCCAGTAGATATTATTTCTGATCTGACGAAATGTTCTGCTTCATCAGATACATCATCGATTGGTGTTAAAAATAAACTTATTATACCAAACATTATTATTAATACTAATGCAACTTTATGTAAATTCGCATTGTTTTTTGTATAATATATAATTGAATATATTCCCGCTGCTAATAATATACAAAACATAATTATTTCAAATTTCGGATTTGGAAAATCAGCTCTGTATAAAAAATACACACTAAATAAACTTAGTATTAGAGCATATATTATTAGATAATATCTTTTATTTTCAAATTTAAACATTTTTAAAACCTTTTATATTAACATTGATAAATTTATTCTATTTCTAGCTAAATCAACATCTAAAACTTTAACATCAACAATATCCCCAACACTTACAATATCCAATGGATGTTTGACAAACTTGTCGGCTAATTGTGAAATATGAACTAATCCATCCTGATGAACTCCAATATCTACAAAAGCACCGAAATCAACAATATTTCTCACAGTTCCTTGTAAAACCATACCTTCTTCTAAATCTTCTATTGTTAAAACATTTTTTCTTAAAATAGGTTTAGGCATATCTTCACGAGGGTCACGTCCTGGTTTTTTAAGTTCTTTAACAATATCCTGTAAAGTTATAACACCTACATCTAATTGTTCAGATAATTCTTCATAATTTAAATTGTCTAATTTTAAGTTATTTGAACCAATATCTTCTAAACTATAACCTAATTTATCCAGTAATTTAATTGTAGCATCATAGGACTCAGGATGTATAGTAGTATTATCTAAAGGATGTTCGGGATTATCAATTTTTACAAAACCTGCACATTGTTCAAAAGTCTTTTTACCAAGTTTTTTAACATTTAAAAGTTCTTTACGATTATCAAATTCACCGTTTTCTTCTCTATAACTAATAATATTTTTAGCAGTTGATTTAGTAATTCCAGAAACATAATTAAGTAAACTAGGTGATGCAGTATTTAAATCAACACCAACCTCATTTACAACACGCTCAACAACACCACTTAAAGATTCATTAAGCTGTTTTTGATTCATATCATGTTGATACTGACCAACACCAATAGATTTAGGATCAATTTTAACAAGTTCTGCTAAAGGATCTTGTAATCTTCTAGCTATTGAAACAGCACTACGTTCACCTTCATTAAAATCAGGAAATTCCTCGTCAGCTAATTTACTTGCAGAATAAACAGAAGCACCAGCTTCATTAACAATAATATACTCGACAGAAGTATTTCTAATAATATCTGCAACTATCTCTTCAGATTCTCTGGAAGCAGTTCCATTTCCAATAGCAATCACATCAATATCATACTTCTTAATTAAATCAAGTACAATTTTCTTAGATTCTTTAACTTTATTTTGAGGTTCTGTAGGATAAATTAAAGCAGTTTCAAGAACTTTTCCTGTTGGATCTATAATAGCTAATTTACACCCAGTTCTAAAAGCAGGATCCCAACCTAAAATAGTTTTTCCACTTAAAGGACTTTCCATAAGAAGCTGACTTAAATTTTTAGCAAAAACTTCAATAGATTTCTCTTCAGCTTTTTTAGTTAAATAACTTCTAATTTCTCTTTCAATAGCTGGTGAAATTAAACGTTTATAAGAATCTTTAATAGCTTGGGTAATGGCTGGCGTAGTATTAGGATTATATTTAATCATTTCAGGAACTTTAGAGCAGTTTTTAAGAGTATGTCTTTTAAGATACTGAATAATATCCTCTTCTTCAATATCCACTTTTCCTTTAATAATACCTTCATTTTCCGCTCTATTAATAGCTAATATTCTATGTGGAGGAATTTTAGATAGTTTTTCAGAATAATTAAAATAAATTTCATATTCTGAAGATTCCTCTTTATTTTTAGCTTTAGTTTTAATAGTTCCATTATAAAATGTATTCTGTCTGATTTTTTTTCTGAAACTGGAATTATCAGAAATAACTTCAGCTATAATATCTTGAGCACCTGCAATAGCTTCCTCTGGTGTTTCAACTTCATTTGTAACATAATTTTTAGCTATTTCAATAACAGGCTCATTAATCTCTTGAGCTAAAATAATATCAGCTAGTCCTTCTAAACCTTTTTCTTTAGCTATTGTAGCACGTGTTCTTTTTTTACTTTTATAAGGTCTGTATAAATCATCAAGTTCAACTAAAGTTTTGGCATTAAGAATCTGATTTTTTAAAGTATCATCTAACTTTCCTAAACTATCAATACGTTCGATGATTTTTAATTTTTTATCTTCTAAGTTCCTAAGATATTTTAATCTTTCATCAAATTTTCTTAAAATTTCATCATTTAATGAACCAGTAACATCTTTTCTATATCTTGCAATAAACGGAATAGTGTTACCTTCATCAATTAATTTGATTACTTTGTTTACCTGCCAAGGTTCTATATTTAATTCTTTTTCAAGTGTTTTAGCTATCATTGAAATTACAATCCTATATATTAAAAGAAATTATCTTTTTTTTAATTAATATAATTTCATCTTTTATAGCTAAATTTGAACTTATTTTAAAACTTTATTATATACTGAAAAGATAATATGATTTGATTTAAACTTTATTATATACTGAAAAGTTGTTGGTGTGATAATGGTTAAGCGAGGATTATATATTGATAAAATTAGACCTTTAATTGATAAGGATATAATTAAAGTTATAACTGGCATTAGACGGTGTGGAAAATCCTATTTTTTAAATTTAATCATTGAAGAACTTAAAAATAACGGAATTAAAGATGAAAATATAATTTTAATAAATTTGGAGTCTATGAAATATAATTCTTTAAAAACAAAAGAGGAATTGGATGATGTTGTCTTAAATTTAACTAAAAATATTTCTGGTAGGTTTTATCTTCTTTTTGATGAAATACAAAATATTGAAAGATGGGAAAAGGCTATAATGGGTTATAAAGTTGATTTTGACTGTGATATTTATATTGCTGGATCTAATTCAAAATTATTATCTAGTGAACTTGCAACATTTTTAGCTGGCAGATATATGGAAATAAAAATGTATCCTTTTTCTTTTAATGAATTTTTAAGTTATAAAATTGATGATAATGAAAGAGAATTGTTTCAGGAATATTTTAAATATGGTGGAATGCCACTTACTTTAGAATTAAATTCTCAACAAAAAATAGATTATTTAAATGATATTTATAATTCTATTGTTTTAAAGGATATTGTTGAAAAATATAAATTAAGAGATGTTAATTTATTAAATAGACTAATTCTGTACATGTTGGATAATATTGGAAATCCTTTTTCAGTTACTAGTATTTCTAAGTATTTAAAACATTTTAATATAAAATTTTCAAATAATACTTTATATAATTATTTACAATATTTGGAAAATGCATTGATAATTTCTAAATTGCCACGGGAGGATATTCAAGGTAAAAAATTATTTAAACTGTCTGAAAAGTATTATGTTACAGATCATGGTTTTGTGGCAGCATTGCTTGGTGAAAGACAGAGTAATCCAAATCAAATTCTGGAAAATATTGTTTATATTGAATTTTTAAGACATGGTTATGAGGTTACTGTTGGTAAAATTAAAAGTCATGAAATTGATTTTATTTGCAGAAAAAACAATCGGAAAGTTTATGTTCAGGTTTGTTTCCAATTAAATTCACAAGAAACTCAAGAAATAGAATTTAGGCCTCTTAAGTTAATTGATGATAATTTTGAAAAGATTGTTATAAGTATGGATGATTTTGATTTTTCACATGATGGAATTAAACATTTAAATATGATTAAGTTTTTAAAAGAATTTATCTAGAAAGGTGATGTTATGACAGATTTTGAGGAAGTTTTAAATACAAGACGTAGTATTCGTGAATATGATTTTAAAGATGTTGAAGATGAAAAAATAGAAAAAATTCTTAAAGCAGCTATGCAGGCTCCAGGCAGTAGGCTTAAAGCTGAACCTTGGGAGTTTATCGTTGTTAAAAATAAGGAAACTCTTAAGAAAATTGGAGAAATAAAACCTAGGGTAAGTGATGCTCCTGTAGCTATTGTTCTTGTAGCTAATATCAAAAGAGCATTTTATAAAACTATGTGGCAACAGGATTTAAGTGCAGCAGCTGAAAACATGTTACTTGAAGTATGTAATTTAGGTTTAGGTGGCCTTTGGAATGGTGTTGCACCTGAAGAAGAACGTATGGATAAAATAGGTAAATTAGTAGGTATTGATGATGAAAATCTGAAAGTATTTTGCATAATTACATTAGGTTATCCAAAAGATGGTTTAAAAAATGAGTTTATGGATAAATTTGATGAATCAAGAATTCATTATGAAGAATACTAACATTTATACTATTTAATTAACATAAGTATATAATGTATTAAATTATTATAGGTGAATTTATTGTCTTGGTTTATTGTGCTTCTTGTATTTTTATTAGCTGCATTTAAAACAGAAAAACCTAAAAAGTATATGAAGGTTTCTGTTATTATTCCTGCATTTAATGAAGAAGAAACCGTAGCTAATGTTATTAAAGTTATTAGGGAAGTACGTTATGTTGATGAAATTATTGTAGTTAATGATGGTTCAACAGATAATACTGAAGCAGAAGCTAAAAGTGCCGGGGCAATTGTAATTAACCATGAAGTAAATAAAGGTAAAGGGGAAGCTCTTACTACTGGTTATAAGAAATCAGACAGTGATATTATTGCATTTATTGATGCAGATATTCATAATTTAACTTCTAAAAAGGTAGATGCTATGATTAGACCTATTTTGGAAGGTAAAACTGATATTACTAAAACTAAATTTGCAAGAGAAAGTGGCAGGGTAACAGAATTAACTGCTAAACCTCTTTTAAACTTTTTTTTCCCGGAAATTTCATTTGAACAACCTTTAAGTGGTCAGTTTGCTGCTAAAAGGTCAGCTTTAAAAAAGATAGATTTTGAAAAAGATTATGGTGTTGACGTTGGTATTGTTATAGATGCTGATGTTTTAGGTATTTCTGTAGAAGAAGTGGATATTGGAGAAATTGAACATGACATGTCTCCATTATCTGATTTAAATTTAATGGCTAATGAAGTTGTAAGAACAATTATTGATCGTGCTAACAAATATGGTAGAGTTGTCATGATTGATGATATCGGTTACTTTATTCGTATGGCTATTGTAGGACTTTCTTTAATTATTTTAGGATTATTTGCAATATTCTTTGTTAAACAAGTTCCATTGGCACTTGGAGTTATTGTTTCTATTGTGGGAATCATAATAGCTATTTGTTATATTATTAAAGTAATTATAAAATCCATTGTTATTTATAGGAAAGCTCCAACTGGTAATTTAATAAAATCATTTGTTAAAGTTCATTTTCCTTTAATTATCTCTGTTATTATTTTAATTTTAATGATTTCTACATTTATTGGAGCAGCTACTTTTGAAGACGGTACTATTTCAATTGAACCTAGTTCTAGAAATCTAATTATTTTTGCAGATAATAGTAATGATACAATCTCTGTAAGAGGTCCATATACTGTAGACTCTGCAATTGAAAATGAAAGTAATATAATTCGCATGCCTGCAGATGCATTACAAACATTAGGAATGCAATATAATGATACTCTTATTGTGAATGGTGTACCTTATTTAATAAATGATACAAGAACTGGTGAAGGAGGTATATTAAGACTTCCAATCGATGCTAAAAATGCACTTAATTTAGAAGATGGAGACAGTTTACAGGATAGTCGTTTAAGTCAGGTCTTTGAAGGAACAGTAATTAACCATAATTCCAACAAAGAGAATGTTAATCTAATGGAATCATATATAATTTCTTCAAAACCTGGAAATTGTTATTCTTATGGTATTTATATAGATAATGAATCAATTGATAATTCAACAGCAATATTTGAAGATAATAACACTTATAGTGTAGCTATTAATCAGGAGAAAATTGGAACTATTGAATATCAAAATGCATCATTTACAAATAATACTCAGACATTTTATCATAATGGTCATGTAATTGAAATTAAATTTGATAAAACAAGTTCTAGTTCAGTAAAACATGTAACTAATATTGACCAAGGATTTTTCATTAATTTAAATTTTATAAAAGTAAAAAAAGAAGTTTATGATTTATCATAAACTTTTACAGCTTCTTCAACATCATTATAAAGTCCAAGAGCTGCTAGAGCACCAACTTTTCCTTGATCTCCACTAACTGCTATTAAATCAATACCTAATTCTTTTGCAGTTGCTTCAGCAGTTTCAATATCCATCATTCCAGATTTAGTAGCTATTGAATATTGCCTTAATTTTTCAGGAATTTCTAATCCTTCTAAAACTGCAATAGCTGTTTTGTCAGATAATGTATCTCTTTTAAGAATTTCAATTGTTCTTTTAACTAATTCTTCTTTTTTATCTTCAGGTACTGCAAAAGTTAATGCAATTGAAACACAGTTTTGTGTTTTATGTGGGTTATGAGGATATAATTGAACAATAATATGGTCTAAATATTCAAAACCTTCATTTTTAAGCTCAACACCTAAATTATGAGCCATAGTCCAAGTAGCTCCAGCATCTTTTACATCAGTATCATCAACACCAATAACTACTTTTTTAAGCTTAGGAGTAACTACTGTAGCTTTTCCTACTTTAGAACCTCCTCCTTGTTCAATGAGTTCAATGTATTTAACACCTTCACCCATTCCTCTACACATTCCAGCACCTACACCAGCTCCAGCAAGACCTGCATGAGTTACTTTGACTTCATCACCATCAACAACAATCTCATCAATTCCTGCTGCATTAAAACTAGCTTTTAAATCAAGTGGGGCACAACCTACATGACAGGAATAAACATGTTTGTTCCCATCTCTGTATGCAGAATCAATTAATTCACTATTATTTTCATATTGGTGAAGTAACCAGTGAGATCCTGAAATACAAGGATGATATTCTACTATTTCGACTTTATCACCATCTACCATAGTTAATACTTTTTGGTAAGGTGCAACCCAAGGGTCATTAAATTTTTCTTTTAACTGATTAGGTTTTAGAATTTCCATGTAATCATCTAAATTTCTTTTAATCTATCACACATTTTAATAGCTGCTTCAACTGCTCTTTTACCATAATCTACACGTTTGTGTGCATCTAATCTAGTCATACCAGGTCCACTAATTCCTAATGCTACTGGTTTTTCGTATTCTAAAGATAAGTCAGCTATTTTACGAGATGCATGTTGTGCTACAATTTGATCGTGGTCTGTAGCTCCTTCAATTACTGCTCCAAGAGTAATTACAGCATCAATTTCATCTTTTTCAAGTAATTTTTTAATAGCTAATGCCATATCAAATACTCCCGGAACGGTTACAACTTGTGTAATTTCACAGTCTCTAGATTTAGCTTCTTCTTTGGCTAAACCTAACATCATTTGAGTAATGTCGTAGTTAAACTCAGCTACTACTGCACCTATGTTGTATTTTGCCATTCTTAAATCCTCCTACTATAAAACCATCAACATAAAACTTGCAACCCCACTTAATACCATAATTAAGATGATAAAAAGTGCTGCTGCTCTTTTTTTATCTACATTCATATTCTTTTCCTCATTAATATAATATATTAATTTAAGATTTTCATTATTATTTAAATTTTCTTTTAATTTTTCTTAATTTTTCTGTTGCTTTCCAACTATTTGAATTTAATATTTCGGAATTTAAATTTTCCAATTCATTAATCTTTAAATTTAATTCATTGATTTTAGAAAGGTATTCTTCATCTTTTCTAAATTCTTCTTGAGTTACACTTATTAATTCGCATATTTTCTGAGTTAATTGGCTTATTCTTTGATGGTAATAAGTTTCCATGTCAATGCTATTATTTAAAACATCTTCAGTGTTTATCTGGTCTTTGATAATTTTTTCAATAGCTTTTCTACCGGAATTAATGTTATTTAATTTAGATTTATATGAAATATCTAGATTATCCATGATACTGTTTTCTTCGCAGACTCCCCAGATTGGAGTTTTACTTCCCTGATAATCAGATAATTTTGAAGGTAAATATGGATTAATTTTAAAGTTTCCTTTTATACTGTCTTCTACAAGTAAAATATCAAATTTTGTTGTAAGATTTAAAAATTCTAAAAAGTTTACAGGACCATTTAAAATACTTTGTTCATATAATTCTGGACTTAATAACTGTTCAAATAATGTTATTGACGGTGTGAAAATATGTAATTTGACTTTACTTTTTAATTCATCATTTAAACTGTCAAATGCATTGGTAAAGTCTTCAAAACTTCTATGGTCATAAATAACTCCAAAATAAGCAAAATTTATATAACTATTATCAATATTATAGTTACTTTCTTTTGTGTAATAATATTTTAAGTCGAGTGTTTTATGTGGCTCTATCTTAGCTTTTTTATTAACTAAATCTTGGATATCATAAGGATTGCTATCAATCATTACTTCTTTTTGATTTTCATTTGTAAATATAATCTCATCACAAAGTAAAATAGTTAAATATTCACAAATACAGTTTATATCATCATTTATAGAAAGATTAATATTTAATTCCCGGTTTATTTTCTGGATATACTCCTTATCATTAATAGCACTACTTAATTGTGTTTTTCCAAACTCATAAATCAAAGGATCTGAAAATTCAGCTCTCCAATAAGTATTAGGATGGGTTAATTTGTATTCAATTGCTAAAAAATGTGAATGAACAAAATTAGCTCTACTATATATTTTATCATAGACTTCTAATGTGTTTAGAGACTCTAAAGATTTATTTACAAAACTTTTAATATTTTCCCAACTTGTAGAAAATTCAGAGTCAATTACAATTTTATTTATTAAAAATTGATTAACAACATTTTCAAGTGTATAATCTTTATTTAGTTCATCTAAACTTCCACAAATAACATCTACATTTTTAGCTTCAGTTAATATTCTTTTAGCTACAGAATTACTTGTAGTAGTATTTGTTGGACTGAATGCATATGAAATAATCAATTCTCTTTTCTGATTGTCTAATTTAGATAAATCTTCATTTAAATACTTAAATGGGAAAAAATCAAAATTATAACTTGCAATATCTTTTAAAACTTTAACATAATCTTTTTTGTGTTTTTTTAGATACTGGTTTATTTTAACAACCTGACCACCAGTTAAACTTTTAATAAAACTCTTCATTACTGGTGTTTTAGCTTTTCTTAATCCTTTATTAATATCATTAATCACTTTTAAACGATCAGTTATATTAAAATCATAAGATAAAGGTTTTCTAGATATTGAATTATCTCTCCATAACCTATAATAAATAGCTTCTTCCTTTTTATCTACAATGTAGAATTCAAAATCATAATCAACATAAAATTGAGCATAATAGGAGATATCCACACCATTGTTAAGTTCCACATTAAAAGAAGAATTTTTAACATTTCTTGTTGGAATTAATTTATCTGTTGTAATAGTTAAAATTCCTTGCATTTCATCGCAGTAAGGATTTGTATTAATCCCAGAGCTTTCAAGAAGTGGTTTTGATAAGTAAGACTCTTGAATTTCACCACTATCCTGATTAACATCTAAAAATGTTCCAATAACAATTCTATTAGGTTTGGCATATTGATATAATTTTTCAAAGTAGTTATAACTAATATAATCATCATCATCTATAAAAATAGTATATTCTCTGTTTGCGATTTCAATCCCTAAATTACGGGCATTACAAACACCTACATCACTATAGGTTAAAATAATATTAATTTGAGGATTTTCCTCCTGATATTTCTTGATAATATCTGGTGTAGAATCTAACTCTCCATTAACAATAAAAATAGCTTCAAAAAGACTTGAATCAATAGTTTGGTTAATTAAAGAATCTAATAATTTAGAAATATAAGCTTCTCCTTTATATGTAGGAATAATTGCACTTATACCTTTTTCTAAATTAGATTCTTCAATCATATAATTCCTCTATAAAGCATTTTTAATAGCTTCAGATACGTCCATAGTAGTTGCATTTCCGCCTAAATCACCAGTTAAGGTTTTACCTTCAGTTAATACTTTTAAGATAGCTGAATCAAATTTATCTGCAGCTTCGTTTTCACCAAGGTATCTAAGCATCATAATAGCTGAAAGCATCATAGCTATTGGATTTGCTTTTTGCTGACCTGCAATATCTGGTGCTGAACCATGGACTGGTTCAAATAATGCACCATCAGAACCGATATTTGCAGATGGGATTAAACCAAGTCCTCCAACAAGACCTGCACCTTCATCAGATAAAATATCTCCAAATAAATTAGTAGTTACAACAACTTGGAATTCTTGAGGTTGTGTTACAAGATACATTGCTGTTGCATCAACATAGAAGTCTTCAGTGTCAATATCAGGGTAATCTTCAGCAACTTCATAAAATATTTCTTTAAATAATCCGTCAGTTTTTTTAAGAACATTTGCTTTATGAACTGCTGTAACTTTGGTTCTGTTATTATCTTTTGCATATTGGAATGCATAGTCAATAATACGTTTTTCAGCTTCTCTTGTGATAATACGTTTAGCTATTGCACCTTCTTCTGTTTCTTCTTCTTGATTTGCAATGTATAATCCTTCTGTGTTTTCTCTTACAATCATGAAGTCAACATCTTCAAATAATGCATTTATATTAGGATAAGATTTAACAGGTCTTAAATTAGCAAACATTTTCATTTCTTGACGAATTTTCACAATAACGTCAGCTGCAGTTTCACCAGCAGCTCCAAATAAACATGCATCTGCATCTCTTACTATATCAATAGTTTCTTGAGGAAGAGGTGTTCCATGTTCTTCATTACATTCGTCACCAGCTATTCCATATACATAGTCAAAATCAACATCTAATGCATCTAAAACATTAATTGTTGCTTCCATAACTTCTTTACCTATTCCATCACCAGGAATAACTGCTATTTGGTATTTATTCTCTTTGTTTGAGGTACTCAATTAAACCACCTTTTTCTAATATTTCTAACATAAATGGAGGTAATTTTTTAAAGGTAATTGTTTCTCCATTTTCGGAGGTAATAATTCCTTTATCCATATCTACTTCTATTTCTTCTCCATTTTCTACAAGTTTACTTATTCCTGGAGCTTCAAGAAGAGGAACTCCTACATTTGTAGCATTTCTGTAAAAAATTCTTGCAAATGATTCAGCTATTACTGCAGCTACACCAACACCTTTTAAAGCTATTGGGGCATGTTCTCTGGAAGATCCGCATCCAAAGTTTTTACCAGCTACAATAAAATCTCCTTTTTTACATTTTTCGTTGAAATCAGCATCTAATCCTTCCATACAGTGTTGTGATAATCTTTCTTCATCTGTATAAATTAAATATCTTCCTGGAAGGATAATATCAGTATCAATATCGTCTCCGAATTTCCAAACATTTCCTTTCATATTATCACTCCGGTGCAACAATTTTTCCTTCAATAGCTGAAGCAGCAGCTACTGCAGCAGATGATAAGTAAACTTTTCCATCTGGACTTCCTTGTCTACCTTTGAAGTTTCTGTTAGATGTAGAAAGACTTACTTCTCCAGGTCCAATGATTCCAGTATGTCCTCCAAGACATGGACCACAACATGGAGCAGATACTAAAGCTCCTGCATCAACAAATATTTTAAGTAATCCTTCATCAAGTGCTTTAGAGTATACTTCTTTAGATGCTGGAATAACTAACATTCTAGTTCCTTTAGCTATTTGTTTTCCTTTTAATATTTTAGCAGCATCTCTTAAGTCACTAAGTCTACCATTAGTACATGATCCGAGGAATACTTGGTCAATTTCTTGATCTACTTCACTTACAGGTTTAACATTGTCTACATGGTGAGGACAAGCTACTTGTGGTTCTAAATCACTTACATCAATATCAATAATATTAAGAGATGGAGCATCTAAATCAGTTTTAAATACTTTATATGGTTTGTTAGAACGACTTTCCACATAATCAATAGTTTTTTGATCAGGTTCTACTAAACCAGTTTTTCCACCCATTTCAATAGCCATATTTGTTAAAACCATCCTGTCAGAAATACTCATATTTGAAACAGTTTCACCAGCAAATTCACAAGCTTTATATGTTGAACCATCAACACCTACTTGACCGATAATATTTAAAATAACATCTTTTGCATAAACATTATCTTTTAATTCCCCAGTAATTTCAAATCTATTTGTTTCAGGCACTTTAAACCATAAATTACCTTCAGCAAATACCATAGCCATATCAGTAGAACCAATACCTGTTGAAAAAGCACCTAATGCTCCATGAGTACAAGTATGTGAATCTGCACCTACAATAACTTCTCCAGGAACAACATGTCCTAATTCTGGAAGAATTTGATGGCAAACTCCTGCGTTTACATCATAAAAGTTCTTAATTCCTTGTTCTTTAACAAATTTTCTCATTATAATATGATTGTTAGCTGAGTCGATTGAATCAGCTGGAACTTGATGATCGAATGGTATTACAATTTTTGACGGGTCCCAGACTTTAGTAGCACCAATTTTCTCAAAAGATTGTACTGAAAGAGGTCCGGTTAA
Organism: uncultured Methanobrevibacter sp.; assembly: GCF_934746965.1. NCBI lineage: Archaea > Methanobacteriati > Methanobacteriota > Methanobacteria > Methanobacteriales > Methanobacteriaceae > Methanobrevibacter > uncultured Methanobrevibacter sp. Next base: position 37,089 of record NZ_CAKVFS010000005.1, read on the forward strand.
ATCATGAGTCATTGCAACATCAATATTAGCGATAACAATATCTCCAGCCTCAACTTCGTCTTTACCAGCTGCTCTAGCTAATATTTTTTCAGACATTGTTTTTGGCATATTTTTAAACCTCACATATTAATGATAATTATATATAATTTGCAGTATATAAAATGTTTATGATTTTTACAGATTGTCAAGACTTTGATGATATAAAATCTTTTTTTGATGATGGAGCATAATTTAATTTTTATTTTTTCCCAGTAATATTATTTAAAAAATTATTTTAAGGATATTTAGTTAATATTAATTAATACATGGTGATATCTGATATTTTATTTTATAATTAAATTATATTATTTGGTTTTATGATGATTAAATATCTTTTATTTCAGTATTCCTTAATTTTTATATATTTTTATTACAAAATAATTAAGTATCTGAGGAGAGGAAAATCATGGAAAATATTGTAGGAAAAAATTTAAAGAAATTAAGGAGAGAAAATGGATATGCTCCAGAACAAGTTTCTGACTATTTAGGAATTTCTCAAAATAACCTTTCTAAAATTGAAAATGGTGAAATAAATTTTAACATGACTTTACTTGATAAATTATGTTTATTATGCAATTGTTCTCCAGAATATTTATTAGGAAAAACGGATTTTTATGAAAAATCAAATGTGACATTTTACAGTGATGAAAAAATGGATTTAAATGTAGTTGCAAAAATGAATGAAATTACAGGATTTTTAAAATTGCTAAGAAATCTGGAGAGTAATGATTAAGTGGAATGATGTTGCATCTTGATGATCTCAAAATCAATTAGGACATATTTTAATTTAAAAGATATTATTACTTAGTTAATAAGTTGATAGTTTTTTAAAATTATATAATTGGCGTAAGTAGTTAAATCCTTTCTTAAAATGTATTTTAAGGTGATTATCTGTTTTATTGGATTAAATATAAATTACCCGTTTAGATAAATTTGACTCACTTAATTAAAACTTTAAATATTAGGTATAATATAATACTGTTCATGAGTAATTCATTCTTTGGACGATTTAAAAAAAATGATAATCAGGTTATTGAAGAACAACCTCCTGTTTGGGAGGATAGAATTTTTTGGGTAGAAACTTTACAAAAGATTGCGTTTCCAGTATTGAATAATCTTAAAAAAGGATCCCTTAAGAAAAACATGGTTGTTGAATCATTTAGCTCAGAAAGTAATAAATTTGCTCATCTCGAAGCTTTTACTAATGTTTTCAATGGAATTGCATCATGGTTAGAATTGGGGCCTGATGAATCTGAGGAAGGAAGGATTCGTGAAAAATATATTATATTAACTTTAAAAGCTATTAGTAATGCAATAAATCCAAATAGTAATGATTATATTCTTTTTACAGAACCTAAACAATCTTTAATGAGTATGGCGTTATTTGCTCAAGGTTTACTTAGATCCAAAACCCAAATCTGGAATAACTTGCCGATGGATGTCCAAGCTAGAGTTATTTATGAACTTAAAAACACAAGAATAGTTGCACCATTTGAAAATCACTGGTTATTATTTACTTCTATAATTGAAGCAGCTCTTTTAGAATTCACTGGAGAATGTGATAAAGAACGTTTAACTTATGGTGTTCGTAAATTTAGAGATGAATGGTATCTTGGTGATGCTATATATGCAGATGGTCCTGAATTCGATGTAAATTACTGCAATAGTATTTTCATTCATCCGATGCTTAATGATATTTTAAAAGTAATGAGAAAATATGGAATTGAAGAAGGAGAATTATTAGATATTCAATTAATGAGATCCAGTAGATATGCATCTCAATTAGAAAGAGTTATTTCTCCAGAGGGTTCTTATCCTCTTTTAGGAAAATCAATGTCTTATCGTTGTGGTATTTTCCATTTATTGGCTCAAGCATCATTATTTAAAATATTGCCTAAAAATATAGAAGCATCACAAGTTAGATCTGCTTTAACTAAAATATTAAGAACTCAATTTGGAGATTATCAGAACTTTGATGATAAAGGCTGGTTAACTATTGGATTAAATGGTCATCAAATGGAGATTGCTGAAAAAGAAATTAATACTGGTAGTCTTTATGCATGCTGTGCAATATTTTTACCTTTAGGTTTATCTTTTAATGATTCATTTTGGGTAGGTCCTTTTGAAGAATGGTCTACTTTAAAAGCTTGGAATGGCAATCATATAGAATCTGATCAATCAATAGACTTCTAAATTATTCCTTTTTTATCTTATTTTTTTCTTATAAAACTATTTATAAAATCAATAACATTATTATTACATGATGAAACTCTTTTCTAAAAATAATCCACCTTCAAATAAAAGTGACAGACAAATTTGGGTTAATACTCTTTCTAAAATAGCTAATCCTGTATTAACAAACATGGCTAATGAAACATTAAAAAAAAACATGCCTGTAGAGTATGTTAAAAAAGAAAGAGCGAAATTTGCTCATTTAGAGGCAGTGGGTCGTTTAATATGTGGTATTTCATCATGGTTGGAATTAGGTTCAGATAACACTGAAGAAGGAAAACTAAGAGGAAAATACATAGATTTAGCAACTAAAGGTTTGGTTAATATATGTAATCCTGAATCAAGAGACTATTTAATTTTCAATGAACCGTACCAGCCATTAGTTGACGCAGCACATTTAGCTGAAGGATTATTCAGATCTAAAACTCAAATTTGGAATAGAATAGAGTCTGATGGTCAACATATGATTTTAGATGCTTTAAAAAAGACTCGAAGTATTGAGCCATGGATTAATAATTGGATTTTATTTCCATCAATGATTGAGGCATTTATTTTAGATATTACTGGTGAATGTGATTTTGATAGGCTTACAAGAGGAATTTACACTTATCGTGACCAGTGGTACTGTGGAGATGGTCAATATGGAGATGGACCAAATTTTCACATGGATTATTATAATAGTTTTGTAATTCATCCGATGTTAACAGATACATTAATGATTATGAGAAAACACAGTATTGAAGGTCATGAATTTTTAGATACTCATTTAAACAGGTTAACCAGATATGCTACTCAGTTGGAGAGATTAATTTCACCAGAAGGAACATATCCTGTCATCGGCAGGTCAATGTTATATAGAACTGCAGTTTTTCAGGCATTAGGTCAAGCTTGTTTACTTGAAAGATTGCCTGAAAATGTAAGTCCTGAACAGGTTAGATGTGGATTAACTGCAGTTATTAAAAGACAGTTTGCAGATAACTCTAATTTTGATAAAAAAGGATGGTTGAGATTCGGTTTTAATGGAAAACAAACAGGTGTTGCTGAAGAGTATAGTAACACTGGTAGTTTATATCTATGTACTACAGGATTTTTACCATTAGGTTTACCACAAAATCATAGGTTCTGGGCAGGTCCTGCTAAAGAATGGACTAATTTAAAAGCATGGAATGGAAAAGATATTGACTCTGATATGTATATTAGAGAGTAAATAAATTTCCATAATTATAAAGCTTAATTTCTTCGGGAACTTCTTTTATTATATTTTTAGTATCAAATATAACTGGATTTTTCATATTTTCTTTAATTAAATTATAATCTAGATTTTTGAATTCATCATGATCACATAAAATTAAAAGTAGAGATGCATCTTGTGTAGCTTCATTTAAACTCACATTATTCTTATTATCTACATGTGGGTCATAAACATTTATTTCATAATTGTCTGATTCTAATTTAGCTATTATTTTATAAGCTGGACTTTCCCTATCATCATCAGTATTTCCTTTGTAAGCAACTCCTAAAACAGCTATTTTACCTTTTGGAATTATTTTTTTAACATTCTCATAAACAAATTCCGGCATGGAATTATTGGTATCTCTAGCTAATTTTATTATTTTTGCTTCTTGAGGTGCTTTTGAGTAAATAAAATAAGGGTCAATAGCAAGACAATGTCCTCCAACACCAGGTCCTGGAGAATGTAAGTTGACTCTTGGATGTTTATTAGCCATTTCAATAACATCTAAAGCATTTACTCCTATTTTAGTACAGATTTTTGTAAGTTCATTAGCTAATGCAATGTTAACGTCTCTAAAAGTATTTTCCATACATTTGGATAATTCAGCAGTTTTTGCTTCTGTTTTTATTAATGCACCTTTAACAAATTGCCCATAAACTTCACTAGCTTTGATTGAACATTCTGGAGTTATTCCTCCTACAATACGATCATTATGAACAAGTTCGTACATTATTTTTCCAGGGAGAACTCTTTCAGGGCAGTGGGCAAGGTATAAATCTTTTCCTATTGTAAATCCTGCTTTTTCAAAAATAGGTTTGACATAATCATCCATAGACATTGGAGCTATTGTGGATTCAACAATAACAGTATTTCCTTTTTCCAAATAAGGAACTATAGATTCACATGCACTAATAACATAGCTTAAATCACAGGTATAATTTTCAGCAATATATGGTGTAGGGACGGTTATTATAAATGCATCAGCTTTAGTGGGTGTTGTTGAAGCATGATAAACTCCTTTTTCAACAGCTTCTTTAATTATTTCTTTAATTCCAGGTTCCTCAATATGGATTTTTCCCTGATTTAATGTTTCAACAACTTTTTTGTTTACATCTACTCCAACAACTTCACAGTGATTTTTCGTAAAAAGTGCTGCTGTTGGCAACCCGATATATCCTTGTCCAATAATACAAATTTTCATAATTAAAAAGCCCCTTTTATTTTTAGAATAATTACATATATTATGTTTATTAATATAAATAATACTTAGTTTTTATTAAATAGGAATGAGGATAAATATGAAAGTTTTAATTACAGGATCTAATGGAATGTTAGGACATGATTTAACAGATGTTTTAAATGATGAACATGAATTGATACTTACAACATCTAAAACATTAGATATTACCAATAAGGATGCTACAATTGAATTTATAAAAGAAACTAAACCGGATATAGTTATAAACTCTGCAGCTTACACTAATGTAGATGGATGTGAAGAAAATCAGGAATTGGCATTTGGTGTAAATGGTGAAGGAGTAAGAAATCTGGCTATAGGATGTAAGGAAATTAATTGCCCATTACTTCATGTTAGTACAGACTATGTATTTAATGGTAAAAATGACACTCCATGGGTTGAAGATGATGAAATTGGTCCAATAAGTGTTTATGGAAAAAGTAAACTTGAAGGAGAACAGGCTATCCAGGAAATACTTGATAAATTTTTCATTGTTCGTACTGCATGGTTGTATGGTGTTAACGGTGGAAATTTCCCAAAAACAATGTTGGAACTAGCTAAGACTCATGATGAATTAACTGTAGTTTACGATGAAGTAGGAAGCCCAACATATACTTTAGATTTAGCTGAAGCTATCGGACAATTAATAAAAACAGATTATTATGGAATTTACCATATTACTAATTCTGATAGCTGTTCATGGTGTGAATTTGCAAAATATATATTTGAAATAGCAGATGTAGATGTAAAAGTAACTCCAGTTACAGCTAGTGAATTTGCAAGACCTGCTCCAAGACCAAGCTACTCAGTTTTAAATAATAAACAATGGGTGGATAATGGTTTTAAACCTTTAAGAAGTTATAAACAAGCTATTAAAGATTATATTAAAAAAATAAAAGAGAATTAGTTTAATTCTCTTTATTCTATTTTTATTGTGTTTCCTGTTTGGAAGTTGTTCCAGATTGATGTGATAATATATTCACCGGACATTAAATTAATGTTTAATTTAGCTATTTCTTCTTCGTTGGTTGTTCTTGTGTAAAATACTCCGTTGACGTTGAGGTTACTTTTTTATTTATAATTAGGTACTTTTTTCTTTTTTTTATACTTCTTTTATTTATAATCTCAATTTTATTTTTAATAGGTATTTTAATTAATTAGAAAAAATATAATTTAATTCATTATAAAATTTATTAAAGGGATTTTTATGAAAGGAATTGTACTTGCTGGGGGATCTGGAACTCGTTTGTATCCAATCACAAAAGCAATATCTAAACAGTTAGTACCTTTGTATGATAAACCAATGATTTATTATCCTATTTCAGTCTTAATGCTTGCAGGAATCAAAGATATTCTAATAATATCCACTCCTAGAGATTTACCTATGTTTAAGGAACTTTTAGGTGATGGTAGTAGTTTAGGAATTAATTTTAGTTATGAAGTTCAGGAAAAACCTAACGGACTTGCAGAAGCATTTATTGTTGGTGAGGAGTTTATTGGTGATGATGATGTTGCTTTAATTTTAGGAGATAATATTTTCCATGGTCACAGGTTTACTGAAATTTTAGAAAGAGCTACTAAATTAGAGGAAGGAGCTGTAATATTTGGATATTATACAAATAATCCAGAAGCTTTTGGAGTAGTTGAATTTGATGAAAATTGGAATGTACTTTCAGTTGAAGAAAAACCTGAAAAACCTAAATCTAATTATGTGGTGCCTGGACTTTATTTCTATGATAATGAGGTAGTTGAAATAGCTAAGAATGTTGAACCTTCTCAAAGAGGTGAACTTGAAATTACTTCAGTTAATGAAGAATATCTTAATCGTGGAAAACTTAAAGTTGAACTTCTTGGAAGAGGAATGGCTTGGTTAGATACTGGAACTCACGATGGTCTTTTAGAAGCTTCTAATTTCATTGAAACAATACAAAAAAGACAAGGTCTTTATATTGCATGTCTTGAAGAGATAGCTTATAATAAAGGTTACATTACTAAAGAAGAACTTTTAAAAACAGCTGATGAACTTAAAAAAACAGATTATGGTAAATATTTATTTAATTTAGTTAAAGATGATTAATATGGGAAATTTTAAATTTACAAAAACTGATATTGAAGGAATGTTTGTAGTTGAACCTGCAGTTTATGGAGATAATCGTGGGTATTTCATGGAAACATATAATGAAAATGATTTTAAAAAAGCAGGTTATGATTTAACTTTTGTACAGGATAATCAGTCACAATCATTTAAAGGAGTTCTTAGGGGACTTCATTTACAATTAAAATATCCTCAGGGAAAATTAGTTAGAGTTATTAAAGGAGAAGTATTCGATGTTGGGGTGGATCTTAGAGCAGATTCTCCTACTTATGGAAAATGGCATGGTGAGATATTATCTGCCGAAAATAAAAAACAATTATATATTCCTCCTAAATTTGCACATGGTTTTGTAGTATTATCTGATGAAGCTGAATTTGTATATAAATGCACAGAATTCTATCATGGGGAAGATGAAGGTGGAATCATGTGGAATGATCCTGATATAGTTATTGAATGGCCATTAGATGGAATTGATGAAATTACTTTATCTGATAAGGATAAACAATGGAAAACATTAAGGGAATCACAAATTAAGTATTAGGTGTGTATTATGACAAAAATATTAATTACTGGTGGAGCAGGGTTTATTGGAAGTAATTTTGTAAAGTATATGATTGATAAATATCCTGATTATGAATTCACTAATTTAGATGCTTTAACATACTGTGGAAATCTTGAAAATTTAAAAGACATTGAAGATAAAGATAATTACACTTTTGTTAAAGGAGATATCAGAGATAAAGATATTGTCGATGATTTAGTTAAAAAATCAGACTATGTTATTAATTTTGCAGCTGAAAGTCATGTAGATAGAAGTATTAGTGATCCGGAGATATTTATTAAGTCCAATGTTTTAGGAACACAGGTATTACTTAATGCAGTTAAAGAATATGGTGTAGAAAAGTATGTTCAAATATCCACTGATGAAGTTTATGGTACACTTGGTGAAACAGGTTATTTCACAGAAACTACTCCATTACAACCTAATAGTCCTTATTCTGCTTCAAAAGCTAGTGCTGATTTAGTTGTAAGAGCATATTATGAAACTTTTGATTTGCCAGTTAATATAACTCGTTGTTCTAATAATTATGGTCCTTATCAATTTCCAGAAAAATTAATTCCTTTAATGATTTCCAATGCATTGGAAGATAAAAAATTACCAATATATGGTGATGGTAAAAATATACGTGACTGGTTACATGTATATGATCATTGTAGTGCAATAGATTTAGTTTTACATGATGGAAAACTTGGTGAAGTTTATAATATTGGTGGTCATAATGAAAGACAAAATATCCAGATTGTAAAATTAATATTGGAAGCTTTAGGTAAAGATGAATCATTAATTGAATTTGTTGATGATAGGTTAGGGCATGATAGGCGTTATGCTATTGATTCAACTAAAATAAGAGAAAATCTTGGATGGGAACCAAAATACACTTTTGAAACTGGTATTAAAGAGACAATTCAATGGTATTTGGATAATCTTGATTGGATGGATCAAGTTAAAAGTGGAGAATATCAGGAATATTATAAAAAAATGTATCTTAAATAAAAGGTGTAATTTTGCCTCAAATTTCAGTAGTTCTACCAGTTTATAATGTGGAAAAATACCTTAAACAGTGTTTGGATAGCTTAATCAATCAAACATTTGATGATTTTGAAGTAATTTGTGTAAATGATGGTTCTACTGATTCTTCACTTAATATTTTAGAAGAATATGCAAGTAAGGATGATAGATTTAGAATAATTTCTCAACAAAATAAAGGATTAAGTGGAGCAAGAAACACAGGAATGAATTATATTAAAGGTAACTATTTATTATTCTTAGATTCTGATGATTGGATAGAAGAAAATGCATTGGAATTATTATATAATCAAGTAAGTAATCTGGATTCTGAAATGATAATTTTCCCATATAGATATTACAATCAAGAAACTGGAAAATATAATGAAAATGACTTTACAAAATTAAACATGTTTGATTCATCAATAGATAATAAGAATTTTAATTATAAAAATATCCCGGAAATAGTATTTAGAATTCCCCATGAATCTATTAAATTATACAAAGTTGAAACACTAAAAAAACTGGCTGTTAAATTTCCAGAAGGACTTAATTATGAAGATGCTTATTTCTTTTATAAAATCTTTTTTAAACTAAACAAGGTTTCAATTATAAGAACTCCAATTTATAATTATAGAATAAGAAGTGATTCAATTTGTACGACGGGTAGTGAAAAATCATTTGATATATTTAAAATTTTAACTTCCATTGAAAACTTTCTGAAAGAAGATAAAATCTATGATGAACTTAAGGATGAATTCATACTTTTCATTGTTATAAATCTGAAATTTGTTTATTTAAGACTAAATGAAAGCTTTAGAAACCAATATCTTAGAGAAATAAAAGAAAACTATGAATTTTTTGCTTTAAACCAGATTAATAAAGACCATTTAGCTACATGGCATTTTGATGATAGAGTATTTTATAATGCAATAGATGTTTCAAATAATGGTGTTGAATTTGAATTAAACTATAAAAAAGGATATTATGAATTTTTAGCTAATCATTATGAAGGAGTAATTAATCACTTACAACAGCAAAACCAAGTTTTAACACAGGAAAACGACAGTTTGAAAGAACAATTAGCTAATACTTCTATTAAAAATAAATTTAAGAAAATTGTGAAATTATGAGTTATAAATTAAGTGTTATTGTCCCTGTCTTCAATGCTGAGAAATATATTAGGGAATCTCTAGATTCATTAGTTAATCAAACTTTGGGAATAAACAATATTGAAGTTATAATTGTTAATGATAATTCATCAGATAATACTTTAGATATAATCAAGGAATACACGGAAAAATATACTTCTTTTAAAGTAATAAATAATGAAACTAATTTGGGGCCTGGAGAAAGTAGAAATCTAGCTTTAAGTGAAGTTACTTCAGATTATGTGACATATTTGGATGCAGATGATTTTATATCTGAAAATGCATATGCAGATGGTTTAGCTAAAATAGATGAATTTGATGTGGATTTACTGATTTATAATTGGGAAACATACACTGGAAGTGATTATGTTGAACCTATTAATATTCATCAACAAAATACTGAGGAAAATAAGTTAATAGAAAATATTAAAGATTATCCGAAGCTATTTTTATCAACTGCACCATGGAATAAAATTTATCATAAAAGTTTATTTAAGTATCTGAAATTCTCAAAAGGATTTTATGAAGATAATATTGTAGCTGTTTTATCTTTAATCAATGCTAAACGGATATTTTTATCAAAAGATTCTATTTATTATTATAGAAAAAATTTTGATTCTACTACTGAAAACATTAGTGTTGATAGTTCTATTCATCTTTCAAATTCAATAAAAGAAATTTTTGATTTAAAAGAGGAATATCCTGATTTTTTAGATTATATTAAGTTACTAAATATTAACTTTATTTATGATATTCTATTTTGGATATATTATTATGACTGGACAATTCCGCAGGAAGTTAAAATGGTGGATAAACTTAAATCATCAATTATTCCATTTACATCAGATGATATTAACAGATTTAAAAAGCTGTTTCCAGATAAACTTAGTTATGAAGAAGATATTTTAGAGTTAACAAATTATGATTCCAATACTTTTTTAGCTAAATATAAATATTTCAATAGGCTAAATAAGGTTAATTCAAAGGCTAGTTTGTATGTTGATGTTGGAAGAGGATTTAATGAAGAAGACAAGGTAGAAATTACTTACACTCCATTAAGAAAAAATAAATTAACATTTAACTTAGAAAACTTTAATAATATCTGTCAGTTACGTTTTGACCCATTGGAAGGTAGTTTTATTAAATGTAGTGTAACTAACAATCTGCCTATTGTCAGTTCCAACTGTGATAATTCAATTGAGGAAGATTATCAATTATTTACTAATCTTGATCCCTGTTATGTTCTAGATGCTGATTTTAGTAATATTTCAAGTATTCAAATTAATTTTGATTTGGAAATTTTAAATAATAATGATATCGCTAATTTATTTAGACAAAAAGATAATATTATAAATAACTTACAAGTAAAACCTAAGAAAAGGAAATTTGGCTTTTTTAGATAGAAGGAGTATTTTTAATGTCTGATATTTCATATTCAAAATTTTTAATTAAATCTAAATTTAATCCAGTTAAAGCAAAAAAATATTTGGAAAGCTATGATAAGATAATGAAGTCTGGATTATTTGATAAAAATTATTATCTTAAAGCTTATCCGCATATTGCTAAATCTGGAATGGATCCTTTAGTTCACTATTTATTTTATGGATATAAAGAAGATAAAAATCCAAGTGCTCAATTTAATTTAAAAAGATATCTTGAAGAATATCCTGAAATTAAACAAAATAATTTAAATCCATTGATTCATTATATTGATAATGGTCATGAAGGTTTTACTTTAGAAGAAAATCCTTTTATCGCACGTAAGAAAAAAATAATAGATACTAATTCATTATTTTTAGCTAATTATAACTTTAATGAAGAACCATTAGTTTCTATTATAATTTTAAACAGAAATGGATTAGGGCATTTACAAAGGTTGTTTACAGATTTTGACAAAAAAACAAATTATTCTAACTATGAAATTATTGTAGTTGATAATGCTTCATGTGATAAATCTGTTGAATATTTATACTCTCTGGATTTACCAATTACTGTTATTGAAAATAAGGAAAATGTAAGCTTTTCAAAAGGAAATAATGATGCTGCTAAAATAGCTAATGGACGTTATCTTCTTTTGTTAAATAATGATATAGAACCTACTCATGGTTGGCTTAATGAAATGGTTGGAATCATGTTAAATAATGATAATGTAGGTTCTGTTGGAGCTAAATTAATTTTCCCATACTATGAAGACATGGTTAATCAGGGAAAATCATTTTCAATTCAACATGCAGGAGTAAAATTTAGAGAAGAAATGACTCCTTATATTTATGGTCCTTATCATGAAAATATGTATTCAACAATGCTTTTTTCTAATGAGTTAAATCATCAAAAAGAAGTAATTTCCAATACTGCAGCCTGTTTACTGATTCCAAAAGAAGTTTATTTCCAATTAGATGGATTGGATGAAAATTATATTTATGGTTATGAGGATATTGACTTTGCATTTAAATTATATAAAGCAGGTTATAGGACAATTTATGCTCCAGCAGCATTATTATTCCATCATGAGTCTGCAACTAGAAAAGAAAATGATGATGAGAAAAATCAACTTAATTATCAAAATATAATGTATTTTGTTGAAAAATGGGGCGATTTTATTTTTAAAGAGATTTTAAAAGATAAACTTGAATCAAATAACTTCTTTACAAATAAAAAATTAGATGTCAGTATTATAAGTGAAAACAATGAATTAGTAAAAAATGTTGTTTCCAAATTAAATAATGAAGGATATAATGTTAAATTAATTTCAAACATAAATAATTTAGATATTGGTGAAGACTGTGATATTTTAATATCTACTAAAAAAGAATATGATATTGAAAAAATAAGCTCAAGACTTAATTTAATAAAGGTATTGGTAGCTAATGAAGAAAATAATAATTATGATATAGTTTTAAATGAAGAAGACTTTGAATTTAATCTTTTAGATAAAATTAAGGAAAAGTATTTGTGATATTATGGGTTATGAGGAAATTTATGAAACATATCAGGAAGTTGCAAAAGACCATATTAACAGGGATTTATTTAATCATTCAACAAAAGATGCAACTGAAACAATTGAAGATATTAAAAACAATAAAATAGCTATTTATACAGCTTTCACTGGGGATTATGATACTTTAAAGGAACCAGAATTCATTGATGAAAACTGTGATTACATCTGTTTTACAGATAATCCTAATCTGGAATCTGACATATGGGATATTATTCAGATGGATGAAACTACATTGGATAATAATAGAAAAGCTAAACAATACAAATTACTTCCTCATAAATATTTAAAAGATTATAAGTACAGTTTTTGGTTAGATGGAACATTTAAGATAAAAGGAAGTATTAGAGAATACATTTATAAAAATATTAAAGCATCATCTCCAATGCTCTGTGTAGTTCACACTGAAAGAGATTGTGTTTATGAAGAATATGAGGCTTCTAAAATAATTCCAAGATATCCTCGTGCTGTAATGGAAGAGCAGATTAATTATTATAAAAGTCAGGGTTTTCCAAAAAAATATGGATTAGGAGTTATGGGAGCTATTTTTAGAAAACATAATGATTCAGATGTTATCAAAGTTATGGAAGACTGGTGGGAAGAAAATATCCGTTTTACAAATCAGGATCAACTTAGTTTTGCATATGTTGCCTGGAAAAATGATTTCCATCCTTCTGTTAGTTTAATTTATTACTGGGATAATGAATACTGGGCTAAACAAGGAGGAAACTATCATCATAAAGTAGTATTGTCTATGCCTATAACCAGTGATAATTTAAGAGCTAAAATAGGTGCTCAAGTTGAAAATATGGATCTTGGAGATACAATTGAACTTTCAAAAGAAGAAATGTATCTTTTAATCAATGATGTAAAAGGAATGGCAGGTTATAGAATAGATACTGCAGGTAGAGTTGGATATTTACATAATGAATACAATACTTTTTTAAATTCCAATTCTTTAAAACTCACAAAACCATTAAGAATCGCAGGTAATGTAGCTAGAAAAGTTAAAAATAATCCGTTAATTGAATTTGCTAAACATAAACATGCTGAAGACAATATACATATTTATGATACAATTAAACATTTTGGTATTTTTGATGAATCTGCATATATAAAACTTCATCCTAATGCTAGGGATGCAATTTTACATTTTATAGAAGAAGGTTCAAAAACAGACATTATTGATGATAAAATAAAATATATTGGCCCAATATTTGATTTATATTATTATATCAGTTCAAATAATCTTTCTTCAGATATAGATCCTCTTATTCATTATATAACTCAAGGTTTTGATAATAAATTAGATATTAATAGAAATTATCCTCATTTCGTGGAATTTTTACATGGAAACTTACATGAACAATTGGATACTTTTGTTACAAACAGAATAAAGGAAAAATTAGCTAATGAAAGATATATCTCAGATTCCAAAACTTTAATTGATTATATTCATACAAATCATGAATTTAAAACAGATACAATTAAAGTAGGGGTATTTTTAGAGGATAATTTTGATAATATGAATGCATGTCCATTTATAAGGATTCATTCATTATTTAAACAGTTAAGTGAAAGTGAGGATTATCATTTCTTTATTTATGGTCAGGAAATATTACCTTTAATTGATGTAAATCAAATAATCAAATCAAAAATCTTTGATGTTATTGTAATTCAAAGAGTAAATCCATATTCTACAGATATAGCTAAAAAAGCTAAACAGCGTGGAATTAAATTGATATATGAAACTGATGATGATTTTTTAGATATCAATCCATCTAATCCTTCATTTAATTATATATTAGGTAATTTGTCAAAAATTAAGAAATTGGTGGGGGCTGCTGATAAAATAGTTGTAAGTACTCCTGAACTTAAAAACCGTTTTGATAAATTAGATGTTTGTGATGTGGAAATTATTAGAAATTATTACTTGGATAATGTATTGCCATTAAAACCATTTTCATACAATGACAATAATCATGTTAAAATTGGTTATTTTGGAACAATGACTCATAATGATGATTTGGAACTAATTCATAATGTTATTCTAAGATTAAAAGATATTTTCTCTAAAAAAGGTATTCAAGTTAATCTGGAAGTTATAGGAGCATCTTTTGATGAAAATATAGATTGGTTTAATGTTAAAAAAATGCCTTATTATCCAATGTCAATGGCTACATTTATGAAATGGATATATTCTAAAGCAGATTGGGATATTGGAATAATACCTTTAGTCAACACAGAATTTAATAAATGTAAAAGTGAATTAAAGTATATTGAATTTACAGCTTTAGGAGTTCCTGTTATAGCTAGTGATGTTGACATATATAAGGATGTTATTGAAGATGGAGTAACTGGATTTTTAGCTAATAATGAAGATGAATGGGTTGATAAGTTATCTATATTGATTAATGATCCAAAACTTAGAAATGGTATGTTAAATAATGCACGAAATGATATTTTAGAAAATTATAATCTAAAATCCCGTGCAAAACAGTGGGATGAGATTTTTAAAAATTTATAATTTTTTAAAAAAACTCAAATCTCTTTTTTTAATCTTTGTTTTATATTTTTAGTTTTATATTTAAACCAGCCTTTAGTAGTTTGCAATCTAGCTACTTGTTGAGTTTTATTAGATAATTCAATTTCTAATTGATGAATTCTATTTCTAAATAGTTGATAATCTCCCATAAGACTGTATGCTTCTTCTAAATTTCTTTCTTTTATCTGTTTTATTATACTTTTAATTGCATTATTCTGTGGTGTTGGATTAACATCCTTCATGTTATCAAATAACTTTAAAGATTTGTTTACTAACTCTTTTTTATCTTCAAATTCAATTGTTTCACTTAAAGCCACATCACTAATCCAGCAACTTAAATGCTGGTTAAAAATAGTGTCATAATATTTGCATCCATTATTCTTCTTAAGTACGTCTACAGTATTATTATATCCTTCAATCAATCCATTTAAATAATGCATTCCTTTAGATAAACTAGTTGAACTATCATCACCAGTTCTTAATCTGAAATTATAAACAATATCATTTATAAAAACTATTTTTGAAGCATTTATAAAAGCATCAATCATAAATGTTAAATCTTCAGCAAAAACTCCTTCTGGAAATGTTATATCATGTTTACTAAGGAATTCTTTTGGAAATATCATTCTCCAAATATTATTTATTGAAAAAAAGCGTAAATTTTCATCTATTGAATTTAAGGTAACATCTTGTGTAATCCAATCTTCTGGAACTATTCTTTGTTCTCCAAATGTTTGGAATTTACCAATAGCCACATCACATGAATTTTTAGTAATTGCATTATATAATTTTTCAACACTTTCCGGTAAATAATTGTCATCATGATCAATAAACATTATATATTCTGCTGTAGAATTAGCTATTCCAATATTTCTAGCTCTTCCAGGAGTCCCTGTTTTTTTACCAGATTCATATGTTTTTATATTATCATATTTTTCACAATAGCTATCTATTAGCTCTGGAGTATTGTCAGTAGAGTAATCATCAACAATAATCAGCTCTATATTTTCAAATCCAATACTTTGATTCATAATAGATGCTATTGTTGAATCCAAGAATTCTGTACTGTTGTAAGTTGGAATAATAACTGTGACTTTATAAGACATAAATTTATTTTTATGTTAATGTATTATATAATATATTATGAATTTATCTAGATTAATTAAAAAGAATCCTTTAGCTTATATAGCTATGAAATCAAAAACAAGCCCAAATAAGATTTCATTATATAAAAAAATTTATTTAAGGATTAAAAAATTAGATTTAATTGATAAAGATAAGTATTTAGCTGTTCATGAGGACTGTAAAACTCAGGATATGGATGTTAATTTACATTATTTATATTATGGTGTTAAAGATGAATTAAATATTCAACAATCATATATAACTGAAGTATTTAATTTAGATTTCTATAAAAGGCAATATAATGTTGATAATCCTGTTTTTGATTATGTGTTAAATGGATTTTTTAAAAATAATCAAATTAATGTTTTTGATAATAATTATATAAATACACTTGAAATGCCTCTCTTTAAACAATATTATCAAGGTCAAAATAACAAATTAATTGAAGAAGTTAAAGATAATTCATATATAACTGATAAAAGAACGTTAATTCCATATATTCAACTAGAAAATCCTATTAAAACAGATAAAATTAGGGTTGGAGTTTTTACAAATGATTCTTTTGAAAATTTAGCTCCTTGTCCATATATCAGACTTCATGCTCCATTTAACCAATTAAGTAAATCTGATAAATACACATTTTTCATGTATGGTATGGATAGTTACGTTATGATGAATATAGATAATATCTTAAGATCCAGATTATTTGATATAGTTGTTGTTCAAAGGATTTTACCATTTTTGGATTTATTACTTGCTAGATGCAAAAAACACGGTATTAAAATCATATATGAAACTGATGATGATTTATTGGGTGTTGAAAAGAATAGTCCTTCTTTTGAATATGTAGATAGGGTTAGAAACCAAATAACTAATTTTATTGATGGTGCAGATGTTATAACTGTTACAACACCTAATTTAGCTTCTAAATTTGATTCAAATAAAACTGAAATAATTCATAATTATTATGTAAACACGGTATTCGATGTTAAAAAAGATATTAAACATGAAGGTAAATTAAAATTAGGTTATTATGGGACATTAACTCATTCTAAAGATTTATTTTTAATTAAAGATGTTATTTTAAATCTTAAAGAAAAATATGACTTTGATTTTGAAGTAATTGGTGGATTTAATGCAGAAGATAATG
Source organism: uncultured Methanobrevibacter sp. (assembly GCF_934746965.1). NCBI lineage: Archaea > Methanobacteriati > Methanobacteriota > Methanobacteria > Methanobacteriales > Methanobacteriaceae > Methanobrevibacter > uncultured Methanobrevibacter sp. The sequence goes on from NZ_CAKVFS010000005.1 coordinate 54,459, forward strand.
TGTCTGAAGATTGGTATGAATCTATTGAGCTTCCTCCAAATAATATGAGCTTTGAAGTATTTATGCCATGGCTTTCAAAAGTAGCTAATTGGGATATTGCATTAGTTCCTTTAGAAAATTCAAAATTTAATTTAGGGAAAAGTGAATTGAAATACATTGAATTATCTGTTCTGGGAATTCCTGGAGTGTATAGTGACATGCCAGTTTATAATTCAGTTATTAAAAATGGAGTAAATGGTTTATTAGCTAAAGATGAGACTCAATGGATTTTAAATATTGAAAAACTAATTTCAGATGTGAATTTAAGGCAATTTATCTGTAAAAATGCATTGGATGATGTATTGGAAAATTATTCTCTCGATGATGTTGTAAATAAATGGAATGAATTATTTTCGAAATTAATTTAGATTTTGTTTAGTTTTTATTTAATTTTACTTTATATAATTGAATAATGTTATAATTTTGAACATTTTTGTTTATTTTCAATTATATTTATACTATTAGCTTAGTTTCACGGTTTAAATTTGTTAAATTATATATGTGCGTTATATTTTTATTAATTTGCTCTTTTAAACATTAAAATTGCTTTTAAATCATGTAAAAAGGTCTTTTAGCTATATTTTTAGTTTTCACATTTTCTCATATTTTTTATAGTTAACTGATTATGTAATTGTTAATATTATCAGTATTTGATTAGAATTATTGATTATTAGTTAACAAAATCTAAAACATTCTATTTTATTTTTAAAGCTTTTTTAGTTTTCTAGATTATTTTTAAATATATTAAAAAAATCAATTTTCATGTTATACCATAATTATATATACAATTAGGTTTAAAGTTCTTTAGTGTATATTTTTTTTATCATGAATGTTATTCAAATGAAAAAAATATACATGGAATATAGGGTGATTTGAATGTTGGAAGAATTTGTACCTTTTATAGGTTTATTGATTTTCGGTAATATTGAAAACTTAGTATTGTCTTCACAAGGGGTAGTTGCTGGAGCAAATATTTTAAAATTAAGTATTTTAAGTATTATTTGTGTAATTATTTGGTTAATTGTTGGAACTGTAGGTGCTACAGTTGCTTCTCAATATGCTGATTTCATTGATTTTATCGGAGGACTTGCTATATTTATATTAGGTCTTCAAGCAATGTATGAATCTATTGTAAATAAATAAAAGGAGATTGAAATATGGCAAATGAATTTAAAAATTTTATGGGATTATTAATTTTTGGTAATATTGAAAATTTAATATTATCTGCACAAGGTGCAACTGCACATGTGAATCCATTTATATTAGGTGGATTAAGTTTAATTTGTGTAATAATATGGCTTTTAATAGGTACTTTTGGAACTAAATATGCTATTAAATATGCTAGACATATTAACTTTATTGGTGGCCTTGCTATCTTTATTTTAGGTATTCAATCTATGCTTGGATCTATTCCGGGTATGTTAGAATTTTTCTAATTCTTTTTTTAATTTAGTTTAGAAAAGTTTTTAATCATTCGTGTCTTAAAAACTTTTTTAAGCTGATACTTTTTTTAGATATATTTAATTATTATTAAAATGAAAATTATTATCAGTTATTTTAATAAATTGTTTGCTGATTTTTATGACTGAAAATAATGTTGACCCTTACGAAGTAGTTAAGCAAAGATTCGAATCAACAGTAGATTCATTTATTTTAAGTGATTTATTTCAACCTACTTTAGAATCTAATCAGGAATTGATTGATGATGTTAAAGATAATAAATTAGTTATTTACACTGCATTTACTGGAAATTATGATGAACTAAAAGAACCTGAGTTTATTGATGAAAATTGTGATTATGTATGTTTTACAGAAAATCCTGATTTGGAATCTGACACATGGGAAATAGTTCAAATGGAAAAATCAACATTAGATGATAATAGAAAAGCAAAACAATATAGGTTATTTACAGACAAATATTTTCCAGATTATAAATACAGTTTTTGGTTAGATGGAACTTTTAAAATTGTTGGAAGTATTCGAGAGTATATTTATAAATATGCAAAATCTAAAATGCTTGTTGTTGTTCACCCGGAAAGAGATTGTATTTATGATGAAGCTGTAATGTCCATGCCTTTTCCAAGATATTCAAATTATACAATGACAAAACAAGTTGAAAAATATAGATCTGAAGGAATGCCTGAGCATTATGGTCTTCCAGTTACTGGAGCATTATTCAGGGCTCACAATGATCCTGAAGTAATTTCTATAATGAGACAGTGGTGGAAAGAAGTTATAAATTACACTAATCAGGATCAATTAAGTTTGCCTTATGTTATGTGGAAAAATAATTTTCACCCATCTGTTTCTAATGTTTATTATTGGGTTAATGAATACTGGTCTAAAGAAGGAAGTTATCAACATAATTTTGAAATTGAAGATTATATAACTAGTAGAAATTTAATTGAATATTTAGAGGGTAATATTAAAGATAAAAACACTTTAACTAAAGAAGAAATTAATTTATTATTCAATGATATTGATGCTTTAAGAGATGAGGCTAATGCATTAAATATTGCTCGTGATCATTGGGATAGGCAGATTAATGGTATTAGGGATTCTACATCATGGAAATTAACTAAAAAATTACGTAATGTAAAAAACAGGGGAAATAATGACTAAAAGTTTGATTAATTTTTTATTTAAATCTAATTTTGATTTTAAAAAAGCCATGAAAAATTACAAATATTACAGTTCTATTAAAGAATCAGGGCTTTTTGATGATGTTTTTTATGCTGAAACATATGATGATGTTAAGGGAGATAGTTTAACTCATTACTTATTAAAAGGTCATAAGGAAGGAAAACTTCCAAGTCTGGATTTTGACCCTGATTTTTATAATAATAATTATCCTGATGTTCAAAGAGCTAATTTAAACCCATTGCTTCATTATATTGTTCATGGAAAAAATGAAGGTAAAATTTTCCAATATGCATATCCGATTAGACGTATGGAGGAAATTTGTGAGACTAATTTAGCTTTTTTAACTAACTATGAATTTGAAGAGGAACCATTAGTATCTATTATTATATTAACTAGAAATGGTTTAAATCACTTAAAAAGGTTATTTGCAGATTTTGATAAAAAAACTAATTATTCAAATTATGAGATTATAGTTGTAGATAATGCATCTAGTGATGAATCTGTTGGCTATTTAAAAAGTTTAGATTTGCCAATTACTGTCATTGAAAATAAAGAAAATGTTAGTTTTTCAAAAGGAAATAATGATGCTGCTAAAATAGCTAATGGGGAGTATATTTTACTTTTAAATAATGATATTAATCCAACTTATGGTTGGCTTAATGAGATGGTGGGAACAATTGTTAACAATGAAAATGTAGCTTCAGTAGGTGCTAAATTAGTATTTCCTTTTTATTATGATGTTGGTCGTGATAAATCATTTAAACTTCAACATACTGGAGATATGTTTGCAGAAAGGATGTATCCTTGTTGTTTATATGCAATTAATAAAGCTAATAATCATTTGGATATTTTTGACAGTTCTCTTACAGAAAATAACCAATGTATTGCAGTTACAGGCGCTGTTAATTTAATTAACAAAGAAATCTATGATGAATTAGGGGGGCTTGATGAAAATTATATTTACGGTCTTGAAGATGTTGATTTTTCATTAAAATTACATAAAAAAGGTTATAAAACATTATTGGCTTCAAATGCTTTACTTTTCCATCATGAATCAAGTACAAGGGTTAAAACTAAAAATTATGTAGACAATGATAAACATAATTATAGGATATTTTGGTCCAAATGGGGAAATTATCTTTCTAAAAATTTACTTCTGGATAAATTACATGATAATGGATTTTTCACTCAAAAGAAACTTAAAATTACAATTATTGATGGAAATCATCCACAAAATAGCGAATTCTTATCTGCTATTTCTAAAGAATTCAATAATCTAGGTTTTAGTGTAGAATTGATTTCTGATTTAAAAAATATGTATATTGGTAATTCTTCGGACATTTTACTTTCTTTGTCTGCGGGTTATGATTTAAATAATATGATAGCTAGGAAAGATATTGTTAAAGTCTTTGTTGCAAATAATAATGAACATGATTCTGAAGGTTATGATATTGTAGTATCTAAAAAAGAAGGGGAATATAATTCAAAATATAATTTTGTAATTACTGGTAACTTTGTTGAAGAGTTTTTAAATAAATTAGAGGATATTTTAATTAAAAGTGATGGATTTTTATGAGCTTTAAAAATAAGTTGATGAGTAAAATCCCAACTACATATATTTTACACAAATCATCTAATAAAAAGGAAGCTAAGTTAATTATTAAAGGATATAAGGCTATCCGTAAAAATAATTTATTTGATGATGATTTTTATTTAAATAAATATCCTAAAGTTAAAAATTCTGGAATGGATCCGTTATTACATTATATTTTCTTTGGTTTTGATGAAGGTAAAAAACCGAATAGCTATTTTGATGGTCTTTTTTATAAATATCATTATGATGATGTTAATATTAATCCTCTAGTTCATTATGCATTGTATGGAATTAATGAAAATCGCCAGATTAGAGTAAATAATGATAATCTAACTCACTTTAATAATTCTAATAAGATTAATATTCTTTTTGTTTTACATGAAAAAATAGATACTATTGGTGGAACTGGTTTTACTAATTTAGATATTATAAATAGCTTAAATAATAAATTTCAGGCATTTATTTTAACTAGTGATGGGGAAGATGTTGAGTTGTGGAAGGTTGATTCTACTTTGGAAAAAATAGCTAATTTCAATTATCATCCTGAAAAATATGAATTTTCAAATAGTAAGTTAGCTGATATTTATGAAGAAATCCTATCAAAATTAGATATTAAAATTGTACATATTAATCATTTAATTAATCATACTTTTGATTTAATTGAAATAGCTAATAAAAAAGAAATTCCTTATATTTTATCTATACATGATTTTTATTATATTTGCCCATCAATTCATTTAATCGATGAAAACTTTAATTTTTGTGAATTTAAATGTGAAAATTGTAAATTTGGAAATTCTTTAAAAAATTGGCAGAAACATGGTTTTAAATTACTTAAAAATGCATATCTGAATGTAGTTCCATCTTTGTCAGTTATGGAGACATATACTTCAATTTATCCAGATTTAAATAATTTTAAATTAATTGAACATGGTAGAAATATTAAAAAATCAAATATTGAGCCAAAATTAACTAAAAATCCAATTAAAATAGTGATTCCAGGTCATATTTCACAGCATAAAGGATCTTTATTAATTAAAAAAATAAAAGATTTGGATAAAACTAATTCATTGGAATTGCATTTTATGGGAACATCTATTCCAAATCTAAATAAATATGGAATAAATCATGGAAGATATGAACGAGGAGATTTTAATAATATAATTTCCAAAATAAACCCTTCTTTTGTTGCTATTTTATCAACATGCCCTGAAACATTTTCTCATACTTTAACAGAAAGTTGGATTGCAGGAATTCCAGTAATAGCTACAAATCTTGGTGCACTTAAAGAAAGAATTAATAAAACTGGTGGGGGATGGTTGGTAGATTATAAAAATCCTCAAAAAATATATGATACAATATTAGGCATTGATGATGAAGATTATTTAAAAAAAATAGAAAACATATCTAAAATTAAATTTAGAAGTATTGAAGACATGACTGATGAATATAATAAAATATATGGGGAAATAACTGATGAATTATAAAATATCTGTAATAGTAGCTACATATAATTCTGGAGACTTTTTAAATGAGTTTTTAGATTCTATTAAATCTCAGACTTTAGGTTTTGAGAATATTGAGGTTATTTTTGTTGATGATGCTTCAACTGATAATTATACTTTAGATTTGTTAAATAAGTTCAATGAAAAATATTCAAATGTTTCAGTTGTATTTTTGGAGGATAATTCTGGTTTTCCTGGGACTGGTCGTAATAAAGGTTTGGATTTGGCTGGTGGGGAGTATGTTATTTTTGGAGATCATGATGATTCATATGTGGATAATGCATTTGAAGTCATGTATGATAAAATAAATGGATATGACATGTTAATATCTAACTTTAATCAGGTATTTGATGATAAAGTAGTTAAATTTAAATCATTATATAAAAATGCTTCAGAAATTAGTGTTAAAAGTATTGATGAAGATAGAAATCTTTTAAGGATTCCTGCAGCTATTTGGACAAGATTATTTAGAAAAGAATTTTTAATTGAGAATAATATCAGATTTTTGGAAGGTATGCTTTGTGAAGATGTGTATGTAGCTACTTTAGGCTGTTTAAAAGCAGATGGGATAATTTATCTTAATGATTTTTATAGTTATAATTACAAAATTCGTGATGTTGAGGGAAATAAATCAACAATCCATATTAGGAACAGGAAATACATTGAAGCAATGTTAGATGGTTATTATGAAATAGCAAAAATGCTGGAAATTCAAAATAAAACTAGTTATGGGGAAGAAATATTTAGACAACATTTGACATCATGGTTATATACAATTGTGTTAAGTAAATTAGGTTCTGAAGATAAAAAAGAATTATTCTCCAAATCTTATGATATTTTTAAAATGTATTATACTCCAGACCCATATTTTAAAAAAATATATAATAACCTTGTTAGTTATATTTTAAATAAGAACTTTAATTTGGCAGTTGTTGAAGTTGATAAATTAGAAAAAATTCAAGAAAACATGAATAATAGAAGTTTTCTTTCAAGATTAAAAAACAAATTGAGAAGGTAATATGTATAAAATTTCAGTTGTAGTTCCAACATATAATTCTGGAAACTTTTTAATAACCTTTTTAGATTCTATTAAGGCTCAGACTTTGGGTTTTGAGAATATTGAGGTTATTTTTGTTGATGATGCTTCAACTGATAATTATACTTTAGATTTGTTAAATAATTTTAATGAAGAATATTCGAATGTTTCAGTTGTATTTTTGGAGGATAATTCTGGTTTTCCTGGGACTGGTCGTAATAAAGGTTTGGATTTGGCTAATGGTGAGTATGTTATTTTTGGAGATCATGATGATTCATATGTGGATAATGCATTTGAAGTCATGTATGATAAAATAACTAAGTATAATGCGGATTTTTTAAGTACTAATTATTATAAAATTTATGAAGATAAAGTAATTGTGGAAGATACAGTTTTTGATGGTGAGAACATTGTTATAAATAATTTTAAAGATGATTTAAGATTATTTGATATTGGACCAAGTATCTGGACAAAATTATTTAGAAAAGAATTTTTAATTGAGAATAATATCAGATTTTTGGAAGGTATGCTTGCTGAAGATATGTATGTTTATATTTATTCTCTTTTTAAATCTAAAAAAACAGTTTATCTCGATGATTTTTGTAGTTATAATTACAGTATAAGGGATGTTGAAGGAAATAAATCAACAATTCATATTAGAAATAAAAAATATTTAGCTAGTATGGTTGATGGTTATTGTGAGATAGATAAATTAGTAACTAAATTAAATAAAGAAGATTATTTCTCAAAAATTTTTAAAAAACATTTTGTTTACTGGTTGGCAAGTTTGATAGCTAGTGATATTTCTGATGATGAAAAAAGAGAACTGGTAGTAGCTATTAATCCATTACTTAAAAAACAAGTAGTTATAACTCCTGATTTTGGTGAGAAAATTTATTCACCATTAACTAAACCTATTTTAGATAATGATTATAGCAGAATACTTAAGAATATATCTAGAATTAAAAGATCCAGGGAAAGAAAAGCTAAAATTAAGACATTTATCAATTGGCTGAGATTTAAGTCATGATTTTTTAGTTTGTGAGGTTATGATGTAATTTACACGATTTTTAGTGTTTAAAGTGATACAATATAATTTTTTTTGATAAGCAATCTTTTTATAATTCTTTTATTAAAAATAACAAATAGTTTATAAAAATTTATCTTAGAGAGTTATTGTTCATGTTTGAAAACAATGAGTATGTACAAAATTTTAGTAAGTATACTTTTTTACTTACTGAATTAATTAAAAGAGATATAAGTGGAAAATATAAAGATTCTACTTTAGGTTTATTCTGGAGTTTTTTAAATCCATTATTGTCTATGATTGTTTTAACCATGGTTTTCTCTTTAATATTTGCAAATACTATTGAGAATTTCCCAGTTTATTTGTTAAGTGGTAAATTAGTGTTTGATTTATTTGCTAATGCTACTACTGGTGCTATGGATTCAATTAAATCTAATTCGGAGATTATTAAAAAGATTTATGTTCCAAAATATATGTTTGCTGTGGGAATTGTCTGTTCTGAATTTATTAACTTTTTAATATCTTTAGTAGTGTTGGTTGCTGTAATGATAGTTACTGGAGCTCCTTTCCATTTTGCATTAATTTATTCACCAATTCCATTGTTCTTTTTATTAGTTTTAACAATGGGTGTTGGTTTGATACTTGCAACAGCTACAACATTCTTTACAGATATTAAATATTTGTATGGAGTTCTTGTAATGCTTTTATCATTTATGACTCCATTGTTCTATCCGATTGATATTATTCCTCAACAGTTTTTATTTGCATATAAATTAAACCCGTTATATTCTGCTGTTGAGTGTTTTAGAAATATTATTCTTGGTGGAACTTTCCCAGATGCATGGCCGTTTATGTTTTTAGTTGTAACTTCAATAGTTTCACTTATAATTGGAGTTTATGTATTTTTCAAATATCAAGATAAATTTGTACTAAATATTTAAGGAGGTTTTGATTTGACTAACCAAATAAGATGTCCAAAAAGGATTACTCAAAAAGATGAAAAAAATCATTCTGTTTGGGCTGATTTAGATAATATTATGTCTGATGATTTAGAAAATGTAGCTTCAACTACGATTCAATCAAAATCTGCTCCTCAAATTATTTGTGCAACTGATTTTGATTTTAATATTCCTGAAGATGCCAGAATTATTTCAGTTATTGTAGAACATGATTTCCATAAGGAATCTTCTGAAAACCCAATTAAAATGGATCCACCTATAATTAGGGTTTTAACATCTGATAATGAGTTTGAAAGGTTATCATTTATTCATGCTGATGTTTTTCCAGCTGATCGTTCTGTAACAATTCCTATTGAAGATGTTACTGGAAAAGAATTTAATGAAGATTTTACAGTTGAAATAGAGTTCCCAGAAAATGCTAATGATAATGAAGGTTTACTTTACTTTGATTATATTAGGGTTAGGGTTAATTTTGAAGTTAAAAGGTATTTATTGACTTGTGGTGAGACTAATACATATTATCCTACTAAATCCAATCCTATTAAATTAGCTGTTGGTGAAGAATTTAGATATTCTCTTTATTTTAGAAATGTGAATGGTGTTTCTAATGAAAAACAAAAAATTAAAATTAATCTTCCAGATGGATTTGAAATAGTTAGACACTATTTTAAAGCTAGAAAAATTAATAAATTATCTGAAAAAGATGAAGAAGTAGCTGAAGATGAATTTGATGAAGAAAATTTGATTTGGTATCCTTCAGTACGTGGAAAAGGAAGTGCTGCATTTAGAATGGTTCTTAAATGTAAGGAGGAAGGAATTAAATCAATAAATGCATTTACTGAGAATTTTGGTGTAACTCCTAATTTCTATGTTGATGTTCATCCTGAAGGTTATGACAGTCCGACAAATAAGTTTGATGAAACTACTAATGTTTGGAGTTCTGAACTAAATGATGACGAAGATTATCAAAGATTAAATCAGGATGTAGCTATTGAAGTTAATAATGTTTCAATGGAATTTGAAATGCCTCAAGAAAAAGTGGATAATCTAAAAGAATATTGTATTAAGTGGGTTAAAAGGGAACTTAAACCAAAAACAAATTTTAAAGCACTTGATAATTTATCATTTACTATTAATAAAGGAGAAAGGGTTGGAATCATCGGATTTAATGGTGCTGGTAAGAGTACTCTTTTAAAAGTATTGTCTGGTGTATTTAAACCTACTGTAGGAACTATTCATACAAATGGAAAAATAGCGCCTTTATTAGAGCTTGGTGCAGGGTTTGACCACAATTATAGTGGGAGAGAAAATGTATTTTTAAATGGGGCAATATTAGGTTATTCTAAAGAGTTTTTACTAAGTAAATATGATGAAATAGTTGAATTTTCAGAACTTGGGGACTTTATGGAGATTCCGATTAAAAATTATTCTTCAGGTATGAATGCTAAACTTGGTTTTTCAGTAGCTACTGTTGTTGAACCTGATGTATTGATTTTAGATGAAATTTTGTCTGTTGGAGATGTAAAATTCCAAAAGAAAAGTGGAGATAAGCTTAAATCAATGATGGGTTCAGGAGTAACGGTTCTTTTAGTATCACACTCTACAGCTAAAATAAGGGAATTATGTACTAGAGCTATCTGGTTAGATAAAGGTAAGTTAGTAATGGATGGAGATGTTGATTATGTCTGCGATGCATATATTGAAGCAGCTAAAAAAGCATCTGAAGATGAACTTAAAGATTTAGAGCTTGTATAAGTATGTATCTTAAACATAAAATCTATGGGAAATTCTTTAATGTGTTTACCAAATTTCCAATTAATAATAGACAAATATCTTTTATTATAGATTCTAATAAATCATTTAAAGGAAATTTAGACTATATTAAAAAGGAATTTGAAAAAAGAGGAGATTTCCAATTTAACTTTTTTTACAAAGATAAATTATCTTTTTCTAATTTTAAAAAGTTAGCTACTTCTAAATATGTTTTTTTAAATGACAATTTTTTTCCATTAGCTTTCATGGATTTTAAAAAAGACACTAAAGTGATTCAACTTTGGCATGCTCCAGGGGCTTTTAAAAAGTTTGGTGCATCAGTAGATGGTGAATCTAAAGAAATGATTAAAGAAATTGGTAAAAATATAGATTATTTAATTACTTCTGCAGATAGTATTAAACCATTTTATAGTGAAGCATTTCAAATAGATACTTTTAAAATTAAAGCTCTAGGACTTCCTCGAGCAGATTATTATTTTAAAAATCATGATTTAAATAAATTAAGAGAGAATTTTGATTCTAAATATCATTTAGCTAAAAATAAAAAAATAGTTCTTTATGCACCTACATTTAGGGATAATTCTGAAGATAATAATGTTTTTAATTTTTTAGATTTGGAAAAATTCAACAAAGAATTAGGAGATGACTATGTTTTGGTTTTAAGACTTCATCCTAAAATCAAAAAGTTTTTTAAAAATCAGATTGAAGTTAATCAGGATTATATTGATTGTACTGATTTTGATAATGAACAAGAGCTTTTATTAATTTCTGATGTGCTGATAAGTGATTATTCATCAATAATGATTGAATTTGCCATGTTATTTAAACCAATAATATTTTTTACTTATGATTTTGATAATTATGTGTCTGATGATAGAGGTTTTTATTTTGATTTTAAACAAAATGTTCCAGGACCTATTGTTTACACAACTGATGAGTTAATTTCTGAAATTAAGAATAATAATTTTGATAAAAATAGGATTTCTAAATTTTTAGAAACACAGTTTAATCCAATTGATGGTTGTTCATCTAAAAGAATTGTGGATTTCTTATTAAATGAAGGTGAAGAAAATGGATAATATTAAAGTTAGTGTAATCATTCCAGTTTATAATAATTCAGAATATATATCTACATCATTATCTTCACTAATAAATCAGGATTTTGATGAACTTTATGAAATTATTGTTGTTGATGATGGATCAACAGATAATAGTTTGGATATTGCACAGGAATTACTAAGCAAATCAAATATTCCATACAAATTACTTCATCAAAGGAACTCTGGAGTAAGTACAGCTCGAAATCATGGAATTGAAGTTTCAAGAGGAGAATATTTAGTATTTGTTGATAGTGATGATTATGTTTTAACTAATCATTTATCTGAATTATACAATGGAAAAACAGATTTTACATTAACACAAATGACAAAAAAAGGTGCAGAGTCTTCATTTAACTGTCATGATAATTTAATAACTGCTAAAGATTTAATTAAAATGGAACTGCAAATGTTAATTCCAGAATTCAGTTTTTGTCAGTTAATATACAAATCAGATTTAATTAAAAATAATAACTTAAAATTTGATTCAAAAGCTGTTTATGGTGAAGATACAGAATTTGCCCTAAAAGCTTTAAGTTATGGTGAAAGTGTAGCTATTAGTCAAGAAATAACCTACTTTTATATTCAAAGAGAGGATTCAGCTACAAGTAAAGCAGGTCTTAAAAGATTTAATTTCATTGAAACTTTGGAAAATCTTTCAAAATTTTACAAATCTCAAGGTCATGATGCACTAGCTAATTTAATAATTACAAGTAGAATACCTAAAGCAATATTTGGAAATATGAATTATTTCTTTTATCATAACTATGATTTTAATGAAGTAATTGCAAAAATGAAAGAATTGGATTTGTTTTCAAAATTATCTAAATTTGAAGGAGATTTTAAATTTAAGCTTAAAATAAAGCTATTTTTATTAAATCCAAAATTATATTATAAAATGTGGAAAAAATTTAAAAATACTATTTGATTATTATGAAAGCTTCTGTAATAACACCTAATTATAATGGAAAACAATTTTTAAAAACATACTTTGATTCTTTAAATAATAATAAAGAATCTATTGGAGAAGTTATTTTAATTGATAATGGATCTGATGATGGTAGTGTTGAATTTATAGAAAATTATTCGAAAAATTTGGATTTTCCTGTAATTGTAATTAAAAATAATGAAAATGTAGGATTTGCAAAAGCAGTAAATCAGGGTATTTTAAAATCTAATTATAATTATATATTTTCATTAAATAATGATACTGAAGTTGAAAAAGGAGCTGTTAAATCATTAATATCATTAATTTCATCAAATAGTAATATTTTTTCAGTTGCATCTAAAATGGTTCAGTTTGATAATAAGAATTTAATAGATGATGCTGGTGATGAATATAATATATTGGCATGGACTAAAAAAACTGGAGAAAATCAACCTTTAAAAAATTATAATGAAGTATATGAAATATTTTCTAGTTGTGCTGGTGCAGCTATGTATAATAAAGCTATTTTAGATAAAATAGGTCTTTTTGATGAAAATTTCTTTGCATATATGGAGGATGTAGATTTAAGTTATAGAGCAAAAATTAATGGATATAAAAATCTATTTTGTCCAGATTCAATTGTATATCATATTGGAAGTGCAACAAGTGGAAGCAGATATAATGAGTTTAAAGTTAAATTAGCTGCTAGAAATAATGTGTGGACTGTCTATAAAAATTTCCCGATTCCACAAAAGATTGTAAACTTCATATTTTTATTTTTAGGATTTTTAATTAAATATTTATTTTTTGTTAAAAAAGGATTTGGTAAAACATATCTGGAAGGGATTAAAGAAGGTTTAAAAACAAGAAATAAAATTAATAAAGTTAAATTTGACTCAAAAAACACTATAAACTATTTTAAAATAGAATGGAAATTAATTGTTAATGCTATTAAATTTTTAAAAAAATGAATTTAGTTGAGAATTATGGATCTTTCAGTTATTATTGTAAATTATCAAACTTTTAAGTTAACACGAGATACTATAGAATCTATATTGGAATATGAGTATCCTTTTAGCTATGAAATAATAGTAGTGGATAATGCTTCTAGTGATGATAGTTTAGATAAATTAAAGGATTATTTTAAAGATTCAGTTAAATTTATTTCTTCAAAGGAAAATAATGGATTTGCAGCAGGTAATAATCAGGGTTTAAAAATAGCTAGTGGAAAATATGTTCTTTTATTAAATTCTGACACTGTTGTTTGGGAAGATACTTTGAAGAATATCTATGATTTTATGGAAGATAATCCAGATGTTGGTGCATGTGGTTGTAAAGTTCTTTTAGAAGGTGGAAATTTGGATAAAGCATGTAAAAGGTCTTTTCCAAATATCAAAAATTCATTTTACAGGTTATTTCATATTCCAACAAATAGTAAAGATGATAACTATAACTTAGATAATCTTTCTGATGATGGAATTTATGAAATCGACTGTTTAACTGGTGCATTCATGTTTATTCGTCAAAAATGTTTAAATTCAGTTGGTTTATTGGATGAAACATTTTTTATGTATGGCGAAGACATTGATTTGTGTTATAGGATTAAACATGATAACTGGAAGATAATTTACTTTGGTAAAAATAGTATAACTCATTTTAAAGGAGCTAGTAGTAAAAAGCAAAAGTCTAAATTAATATATGAATTTTATAGGGCAATGTATATTTATTATAAAAAACATCATGCAGATAATACATCAATATTTGTTAATTTAGTTGTTTATTTTGGAATACTTTGTTTATGTATTCTAAAATTGATTTTGAATTTCTTTAAAAAGAAAAATTAAATATTAGGAAATTCAAAAATATACCTAAATCTATTTTTGTGATAAATATGATTAAGCAGAATCAAAGAGCATTAAATATAGTTATGGTTTTAATTGATGTGTTAGTTGTAACTATATCTCTTTTCTGTGCATGGTGGTTACGTTTTAAAACTACCTTATTTGGTCCGATTGGAGGACATTTAAGTTTACAAAGTTATGTTCTTTTTTTAACATTTGCTGTAATACCTACTTATGTGATACTATACTTTTCTTTTGGTCTTTATAAACCATATAGGACTCATAAAACAATATTTTCAGAAGTAACTCAAATTATAAAAGTAAATATTGTTGCATTTTTTGTATTAGTGTCTATTTTATTCATTGTTAATGAACCTGATTTTTCAAGAATAATGTTATTCCTTTTAGCTATTATAGCTACTGTTTTTGGAGTAACTGAAAGGTTTGTTATTAGAAGTTTCTTAAAGGAACTCAGATCAAATAATAAGAATCTAAAACATATTCTTGTTGTTGGTGATAATGATTTAGCTTTTACATTTGCTCGTAGAATTAAGGCAAATCCATATTTAGGTTTTGTCATTGGTGGATTTTTAGGTAAATCTAACCATGTTGGTTTAGAAATGGAAGGTAGTAAAATTATAGGTTCTTTTAAAGATTTGGATGATATTCTTGAGAGAAATAGTTTTGATAGAGTTGTATTAGCTATTCCTTTGAAATATTATTATAAAATCGATGAACTTGTAGAAAGTTGTGAAAAGGTGGGAATTAAAGCAGAAATTATTCCAGATTATATAAGGTATTTCCCAGCACAGCCATCAGTAGACATGATTGAAGATATTCCGATTATAAATATCCGTTATGTTCCATTAGATGATGCATTTAATAGTTTTTTAAAATTATTGTCTGATTACATAATATCTATTATAGCTATTATAATTACATCTCCAATTATGATAATTACTGCAATAGTTATTAAATTAACTTCTAAAGGTCCTATTATATTTAAACAAGAAAGGATAGGATATCATGGAAAACCATTCATGATGTATAAATTTAGAAGTATGAAAGTTCAAAATCCAAATGATGAAAAATCAGAATGGACAACAAAAGATGATCCAAGAAAAACTAAAGTGGGTAATTTTATTAGAAAAACAAGTATTGATGAATTACCTCAATTTTTCAATGTTTTAAAAGGGGATATGAGTGTTGTTGGTCCTAGACCTGAAAGACCATATTTTGTTGATGAATTTAAAGAAAAAATTCCTAAATACATGGTTAAACATCAAGTTAAACCAGGTTTAACAGGTTGGGCCCAAATTCATGGGTGTCGTGGTAATACTTCTATTAAAAAACGTATTGAATTTGACATTGAGTATGTAGAAAATTGGCATATGGGTTTGGACTTAGTTATTATGATTAAAACAGTTGTAAAGAAAAATCCTAATGCATATTAAGAATTTTTCATATTTGCATTTTTGTGTAGTTTATTAAAATTTATATTCTATCTTTTTAATAATTATTTTAAAAAATTACTTTTCAAATGCGCTCTCTAATAGTTTATATACATTTTAATTTAATAATAATAATTAACTTTCTAACGAGGGGTTTGGTATGGACGATGAAGTTTTAGAAATGTATGAAAAAGTCAAAGATAAATTGACTGAAGAAGAATTTGAACAGAAAATAAATGAAATTTCTCAAGGATACGAAGGTATAAGTTTCATGAGTGATTTGGACATTGCTAAACAAATAGTAGATAGTATAAATGGTCCTGATGAAAATGATTCTTTAACTAATAGTGATGATGTTTTGGATATTGGTGATTTAGAAGAAGGATCTCAAGGAGTTATCGCAGGATTGGTTACTAGTATTTCAAATCCAAAATCATTTAAAACACGTAAAGGTAAAGAAGGTAAAGTCTGTAATCTTGAATTAGAAGATAATACTGGTAAAATTAGAGTAGTATTATGGACAGAAAATATCAAACTTCTTAAAAATTTTGAAGAAGGGGATATTGTCAAAATCACTGATGTAGATATAAAAGAAGGTTACATGGGTGGTAATGAAGCTAATTTGAGACCTAGGTCAACTATAACTCATTTTAAAGATGCAGATTTATCAAAATTCCCAGAATATAATCAAAATATAACTGATATTGAAGATCTTGTTCCAGATACAAAAGCAAACATTATTGCTAGAATAATAAGAATTCCAACTCCAAGAACATATGAAAAAAATGGAAAAGAAGGAAAAGTTACTTCTTTGGAGTTAAAAGACGCAACTGGTGAAATATCATATACTTTATGGAATAAAAATGTTGATTTAATTGAAGAATTAGGATTAGATGCTGGAGATTCTGTAAAAATATTGGGTGCTCAAGTGAGAGAAAGAAATGGGGAAAAATCTTTAACTCACTGGGATGGTAGAATAATCAAAGGTGATTTTGATGTTCCGGAATTCAATCAAGAATTTATTAAAATTGGGGATATTACAGAGCAAAATAATGTAGCTATTAAAGGTGTAATTTCTAAGTTACAGGATATTAGAACATTCATGAGAAAATCAGATAATTCAGAGGGTAAATTAAGAAACTTTGAAGTTACTGATGATACAGGTTCTATTAGAACTACTGTATGGGGAAATGACACAGACTTACCAATAAACAAGGGAGACATTGTTAAAATTATTGGTGCTGATGCTCGCTTTGATGATTATACTGAAAGTGGGTATTCACTTAATACAAATTTTAACACTCAAATAACATTAAACCCTGAAAATTTATCTGTTGAAGAAATGGATTTATTTGATGAGTTAAAACAAAAAGTTTCTCAAATTATTAGACTTAGTGAAGTTGAAGAATTTGATGAAGATGGAGCTGAAGTTGATGTTATTGGAAGAATATTTGCTATTGGAGAAATTAATGAATTCCAGAGAGATGATGGTAGTGTAGGATATGCACGTTCAGCTAGTTTTTCTGATGGGGAAGGCCGTGTTCGTTTATCATTCTGGGATGATAAGGCTAAACAAGAATATAAACCAGGGGATGCATATAAACTTGAAAATGCAAGAGTCAGGTTAGGTATGTATGAGGTTGAGTTAAATATTGGGAGTTCTGCTCGTGTAATTAAATTATCTGAAGATGATAATGAAGCAAGATTCCTTCCATCTTTCAAAACTATTGAAACAATGCTTTATAAACATAAATCTATTTCTGATGTTGAAGAAGATGATGAAGGTCTTATTGTTACTGGTAGGGTAATTGAAGCAAATGATGTTCATGAATTTAACAGGGATGATGGAACTAAAGGTTTTGTTAAGTCTTTAGAAATAGCTGATAATTCTGGTTCTATTAATGTTACATTATGGAATGAAAACGCTAAAAAAGAGTGGAATGCTGGAGATGCTATTAAATTCCAAGATCCTCAAATTACATATAGAAATGATAGTTTGGAAATCAATGTATCAAGATCCACTTCAATTCTTGAACCTAATGAAACAGAACTTGAAGAATTACCTACTTATGATGAATTGAAAGAATCAATTTATGTTCCTAAGACTATTGAATCTTTAGAAGATGATGATAGAAATGTTCGTATTACAGGTACTCTTAAAGAAGTATTTGGTAATAAAGTATTAATTACTAAATGTCCTAGTTGTGGAAATACTATTGACCAATCTTCTGAAGAATTTGTCTGTGAGTTTTGTGGAGATACAATAGATGAACCTAGGTATCTTTTAATGATTCCAGCTAGACTTGAAGATGATACTGGTGAAATTTCAATTACTTTCTTTGATAACTTAGCTGAAGAACTTCTTGACATGAAAAAAGAAGAAATAATTTCTATTACTGATAATGGTTCTGATTTAGGAGTCATGGAAGGTAAAATTGATGATTTGAATGGTTTAACTGTTGAAGTTATTACTAATGTTAGTTTTGATGATTATAATGAAGAAATTAGGCTTAATCCTAAAAGAATTTTATCTAAATATTACTGAAATAAAACAAATTAATGAGGCATGATTATTATGGTGGAATTAGAAGATTTACCAAGTGTTGGTGAAAAAACAGCAGAAAAATTAAGAGATGCAGGTTTTGCAGACATGATGAGGTTAGCTACTGCAACTCCTAAAGAATTATCTGTTAAAGCAGAAATTGGTGAAGGTGTAGCTGAAAAAGTTATTGAAGCAGCTCGTAAATCTGAAAAAATAGATTTTGAAACAGCTTTTGATGTTCTTGAAAGAAGAAGAGATGTAGGTCACATTTCTGTTGGAAGTGAAGGTTTCAATGATTTAATTGGTGGTGGAATTGAAACTCAATCAATTACTGAAGTATTTGGCGAGTTTGGATCAGGTAAAAGTCAAATTTCTCATGAATTAGCAGTTACTGTACAATTACCTCCTGAAAAAGGTGGACTTGACGCTGAATGTGTATTTATTGATACTGAAAATACTTTTCGTCCAGAAAGAATTGAACAAATAGCTAATGGATTTGAATTAGATGTGGAAGAAGTTTTACAAAGAATTCATGTAGCTCGTGCATTTAACTCTTCTCACCAAATTTTAATGGCTGAAAAAATCAATGAACTCATTCAACAAGGTAATAATATTAAATTAGTCATTGTAGATTCATTAATGGCTCATTTCAGAGCTGAATATGTTGGAAGGGAATCTTTAGCTGTAAGACAACAAAAATTAAATCAACATTTACATGCACTTCAGCAAATAGCTAACACATATAATGTAGCTGTTTTCATAACAAATCAAGTTCAAGCTAAACCTGATTCTTTCTTTGGAAGTCCTACTAAAGCTATTGGTGGACATGTTTTAGGGCATGCATCTACTTACAGGATCTGGCTTAAAAAAGGTTTAGCAGGTAAAAGAATTGCTCGTTTAGTTGATAGTCCTCATTTACCTGAAGGTGAATGTGTATTTAAAATTAAAACAGAAGGTATTGTTGATTAGTGCCAATTACCTTTTTTAACCCCTCTTTTTTATTATCATTTTATAACAAATGTTTATAAACTTGTTTGTTCAATATTTATACCCGTGGTATTAATATGAATGCAATTGAAATTACAATTATATCTATTGTTTTAATGATTGGTTTAGGTTATGTTCTTAAAAGAATAGATTTTTTAAGTGAAAAAGATATTGATCCTTTAAATAAAATTGTAATGTATATTCTTATGCCTTGTATGATTTTTTCTGCACTTTATTCTGCAGATATGAGTTTATTACCTACTCTGGGGATTTTACCTTTTGTTATTTTAACAGCATCTATTCTTTCAGGAGTTATTTCATATATTGTTCTTAAAAGACTTCATTATGATGATAAAAAAATTTGGAGTGTTTTAGTAACTGTAATGATAGCTAATACAGCATTTATGGGGTATCCTGTTAATTTAGGTGTTTATGGTCATCCCGGATTTTTAAGAGCTATCTTTTGTGATTTAGCTACAACTTGTATGTTTTTATTATTGTCATTTGTTTTAGTTCTTAAATTTGGAGGAACTGTTAAAAAAGCGTTTAAGAAGATTTTGTTGTTTCCTCCTTTGTGGGCTGTTGTTTTAGGTATTTCATTTAATTTATTAAATGTTCCTATTGGTCCTGTTGTGGATAAGACGATTGGTTATTTGGCTGATGGTGCTATTCCTTTGATTATGATTTCACTTGGTTTATCAATAGAACTTGAAGGTCTTGCTAGAAGTAAGGATATGGTTATTTTTACATCTATTGTTAAATTAGGTGTATTTCCATTAATTGCTTTAGTTGTGGTGTCTGCATTAGGACTCACTGGTTTACAACATGATGTTGGGATTATTGAGGCAGCTATGCCTTCAGGTATGCTGTCTTTATTATTGGCTATTACTTATAAATTAGATTATGAACTAACTTCAGATTGTATTTTAATAAATACTGTTATTTCATTAATAACTTTACCAGTCATAATGACATTATTATAAATAATTTGAACAGGTTTCTGTTCTATTTTTATTTTTTTTTACATAGTGGAGGTGATGTATGTGAATGCAATTGAGATTACAATTATATCAATTTTTTTAATGATTGGTGTTGGATATGTTCTTAAAAGAATAGATTTTTTAAGTGAAAAAGATATTGATCCTTTAAATAAAATTGTAATGTATGTTCTTTTACCTTGTATGATTTTTTCTGCACTTTATTCTGCAGACATGAAAATGCTACCTACATTAGGAACATTACCTTTTATTATTCTAGCAGAATCTGCAATTTGTGGAGTTATTGCATATATTATTTTAAAATGTAAACATTATGATGATATAAAAACGTGGAGTGTTTTACTTCCTCTTTTAATATCTAATACTGCATTTGTAGGTTATCCGGTTACATTAGGTGTTTATGGTCATCAAGGTTTTGTAATGGCAGTTTTCTGTGATTTAGCTACTACGGTTATATTCTTAATATTGTCATTTGTTTTAGTTCTTAAATTTGGCGGGACTATTAAAAATGCATTTAAGAAGATTTTGTTGTTTCCTCCTTTGTGGGCTGTTGTTTTAGGTATTTCATTTAATTTGTTAAATGTTCATATTGGTCCTGTTGTGGATAAGACGATTGGTTATTTGGCTGATGGTGCTATTCCTTTGATTATGATTTCACTGGGTCTTGCAATTAAATTTGAAGGGTTTAATAGGAATAAATCATTGGTGTGTATTAATTCATTTATTAAATTGATTTTATGTCCGGTAGTTACTTTAATTATTGTTTCTTATTTGGGTTTTACAGGTTTGCAAAATAATATTGGAATTATTGAGGCAGCTATGCCTTCTGGAACAATGTCATTGGTTTTAGCTATTACTTATAAATTGGATTATGAGTTAACTTCAGATTGTATTTTAGTAAATGCTATAATTTCACTTGTGACTTTACCTGTCTTAATAATGATATTGTAACCATTAAATTTTAAAATTTAACTTAGCCTAAATTTATTAATTTTGTTAAAGAATTATCTTTGTTATTTTTTAGCTTTTAAAAACATGTTTTTAGTTCTTATTTGGCTTTAATAATAATTCTAATTCCTTTAAATTTTTCTGATATATAAATGTTACTCACTAACTTCTATAGAAATCTTTATTAATGTGTCTTTACTACATATTTAATATCTAATTATTTTCTAAAAATTAGAATAATTTTTTTTGCATAAAATTTTTATTAATATAATTAGATTTTTTCACGACTTGTACAAGGTGAATTAAATATGGCAGAAGAAAAAAGAGATAATAATGAAGAATTAAGGATTGGTGTTTACGTCTGTCACTGTGGTGTAAACGTTGGTGGAGTTGTAGATTGTCCAGATGTCGCAGAATACGCAAGTACCTTGCCTGATGTTGTTGTAGCAAAGGATTACAAATACATGTGTTCTGACCCAGGTCAATTAATGATTCAAGAAGATATTAAAGCACACAACCTCAACAGGGTTGTTGTAGCTGCATGTTCTCCTCGTCTTCACGAACCTACTTTCCGTAGATGTGTAGAAGAAGCTGGTTTAAACAAATTTTTATTTGAATTTGCAAACTTAAGGGAACAAGACTCTTGGGTACACATGAACGAACCTGAAGCAGCAACTGAAAAAGCTAAAGATTTAACTCGTATGGCTGTTGCTAAAGCAAGATTACTCGAACCATTAGAAGCTACTAAAGTAGCTGTAGATAACAAAGCATTAGTTATCGGTGGTGGAGTATGTGGTATTCAAACCGCTTTAGATTTAGGTGACATGGGATTCAAAACTTACATGGTTGAAAGACACCCTACTATTGGAGGTAGGATGGGACAATTAGATAAAACTTTCCCAACTCTTGACTGTTCAATGTGTATTTTAGCACCAAAAATGGTAGACGTTTCCAAACATGAAAACATCGAATTAATTACCTACGCAGAAGTTAAACAAGTAGACGGATACATTGGTAACTTCCATGTAACTGTAGGTAAAAAAGCAAGATACGTAATCGAAGAAGATTGTACTGGATGTGGATCTTGTGTAGAAGCTTGTCCAAT
Organism: uncultured Methanobrevibacter sp.; assembly: GCF_934746965.1. Classification (NCBI taxonomy): domain Archaea; kingdom Methanobacteriati; phylum Methanobacteriota; class Methanobacteria; order Methanobacteriales; family Methanobacteriaceae; genus Methanobrevibacter; species uncultured Methanobrevibacter sp. Next base: position 76,932 of record NZ_CAKVFS010000005.1, read on the forward strand.
TGAAATACCTAACTACTACGATGAAGGTGTAGGTATGGTTAAAGCTGCTTACATTCCATTCCCTCAAGCTGTACCATTATGTGCAACTATTGATAAAGATTACTGTATTGGCTGTATGTTATGTGACCAAGCTTGTGAACGTGGTGCAATTGACCACAATCAACAACCATCTGAAATTAAATTAGATGTTGGTACTATTATCGCAGCTACTGGTTACGATCCATTTGACCCATCTGGTATTTACCAATACGGATACGGACGTTTCACTAACGTAATTACTGGTATGGAAATTGAAAGGATGATTAATGCATCTGGTCCTACTGGTGGACATGTTGTAAAACCATCTGATGGTAAAGAACCTGAACGTGTTGCATTCATCCATTGTGTTGGTTCTAGGGATGAACAAATCGGTAAACCATATTGTTCCAGAGTATGTTGTATGTACTCTATGAAAAACGCTCAATTATGTATTGACCACGAACCAGATACTGAAGTAACCTGTTACTACATGGATATTCGTGCATTTGGTAAAGGATACGAAGAGTTCTACAAAACCTCTCAAGAAAAATATGGTATTGAATTTATCAGAGGTAAACCTGCTCAAATCTTCGAAAATGATGATTTAACTTTAACTATCAGAGCAGAAGATACTTTACTCGGTAAAGTAACTGAATACACTTATGACTTAGTTGTATTAAGTGTTGGTCTTGAACACCCTGAAGGTTCAGAAGAACTCAGACAAACTTTAGGTGTTTCCAAATCCTCCGACGGATTCTATATGGAAGCTCACCCTAAACTCAGACCTGTTGACACCTTAACTGATGGTGTTTACATTGCTGGTGTAGCACAAGGTCCTAAAGATATTCCTGACTCCGTAGCACAAGGTTCAGCTGCAGCATCTAGGGCAGCTATCCCAATGGCTAAAGGTCAAGTAGAAATCGAACCTATTATTGCACGTACTGATGATGTAGTCTGTGGTGCTTGTGAAGTTTGTGTTGAATTATGTCCATATGGAGCTATCTCCATTGTTGGTGAAGATGCTGCTGCTCACGCAGAAATCAATGCTGCATTATGTAAAGGATGTGGTACTTGTGTAGGTGCATGTCCATCTGGAGCTATGGATCAACAACACTTCAAAACAGATCAAATCATGGCACAAATCAGTGCAGCTCTTGAAGACGTAGGTAAATAGATGCGGAGATTTTTATCTCCAATTCTTTTTTTTTAAAACTAACTTTTTTTAAATACTCTTATTTTTACTGAATTTGTATGTTATATATCTCAGAAAGGATTGTAACATAAAACATATCTGTGTATTTTTTCTTTTTTTGACAGTACTACAAAAATCTTATATTATAAGATGAATATAAATTACTAGTGTATCGTTAATTTAATACTAATTGGATACTTAGGTGTAGTAAATGACTGATTATCATAATGAAGTTTTAGAATTTGAAAGAATAATGAAAGAACACACTAATTATATGAGAAATAGTATAAATCTCATTGCTAGTGAAAATATTACAAGTTCAGATGTAACTGAAGCTGTAGCTTCTGATTTAGCTCATAGATATGCAGAAGGACAGTCTCACGAAAGATTATACGAAGGATGTCAATATATTGATGAAATTGAAGATCGTGTTATAGATTTATCTAAAAAATTGTTCAATGTAGATTATGCTAATGTACAACCAATTTCTGGTGTAACTTCTAATTTAGCTGCATTTTTCGGATATTCTAATTATGGAGATAAATTAATGGCTTTAGATGTCCCTTATGGTGGACATATTAGTCATGCAAAAGTTAGTGCAGCAGGAATTGCAGGTTTAAAAACTATTAGTCAACCTTTTGACAAAGAAGTTATGAATATTGATATTGATGCAATGAATAAAAAAATCCTTGAAGAAAAACCAAAAATAGTTCTTTTTGGAGGAAGTTTATTTTTATTCCCTCATCCTGTAAAAGAAGCTCGTGAAGCAGCTGATGAAGTAGGAGCAAAAATCATGTATGATGGAGCTCATGTTTTAGGACTTATTGCTGGAGGACAATTCCAACAACCAATAGCTGAAGGAGCAGATTTAATGATGGGAAGTACTCATAAATCTTTCCCAGGTCCACAAGGAGGAATTATCCTTTCACATGCAGAAAATAAAGAAGTTATTGACAATGCAGTATTCCCTGGTGTTGTAAGTAATCATCATCTTCATCATTTAGCAGGTTTAGGTATTGCTTCTGCTGAAATGTTAGCATTTGGACAAGATTATGCAAAACAAATTATTAAAAACTCTAAAGCATTAGCTCAAGCTTTATATGAACGTGGATTTGACGTGTTATGTGAAGAATTAGGTTTCACAGAATCTCATCAATTAGCTGTTAATGTTTCAAACATTAGAAGTGCTAGTGATATTGCTCGTGATTTAGCTAACAATGATGTTATCTTAAACAAAAACCTCCTCCCTGGAGATGATGTAAATGATAGTGATAATCCATCTGGTTTAAGAATTGGAACTCAAGAAATCACTAGAAGAGGTTTAAAAGAAAAAGAAATGGATGAAATAGCTGAATTCATTAAAAGAGTTGCTGTTGATAAAGAAGACATCAAAGATGAAGTACGTGAATTCATGGGCCAATACACTACTGTTCATTATTCATTCTCTCAAAATGAAGGTTATCAATTCCATAAACTTTAGATAATATGAGAATAGGATTTGCATTTACTGGAGCAGGTCATTTACTTAATGAGTCTGTTCAATTAGCTGAAAAACTAGCTAAAAATCATGAATTAACCATATTTTTATCTGGTGCTGCTGAAGATGTTTTAAAAATGTATGGTCTTTATGAGAGAGTAGTTAATTTAACTGGTGGAAAGTATAGAGAATTAGCTACAGATAAAACTCAAAAATTTAGCTACCCAATTACTGGAAGACTTTCTCTAGGTAAGTATGATTTACTAATTGTAACTCCAGCTACTGCTAATACAGTTGCAAAAATTGTTCATGGTATTTCAGATACATTAGTTACAAATGCAGTTGCTCAAGCTGGAAAAGGGGCTGTTAAAACACTTATGGTTCCAGTAGATGTTCATCCAGGTCCTATTGACACAGTTTTACCTTCAAAAATGGAAGTTTCTAAATGTGAAGATTGTAAAGATTGTGTTGCATCATTAGTATGTAATCAAGGTGCAATTATTCCACATAAAGAAATTGATTTATTGAAGTGTATTGGATGTGGACTTTGTAAGAATACATGTCCAAATGATGCAATATCTGAAGGTAAAATAATAACTATGTATATGAGAGATATTGATATTGAAAATACTAAAAAATTATCTGGTATTGAAAATATTAAGATCTTTGAAAGTCCTAATGAAATATTGGACTTTTTAAAAAATTATTAGATGAATTTAATTTCATCTCCTTTTTTTAATTTATTTTTCATTTTGTTTTCTTTAAATTCAATTATATATGCTGATTTTTTTATAGGGGTATATTTGCTCCAGGGTTTTAAGGTTTTAATATCAAAAATTTTTAAATTTTCATCTAAAAAGTACACATCTATGTTAAATTTCATGAAAGATGTATGAATTCCACAACAGAATCTATTTTTTGTATTTGTAATAAAAACTAATCCGTAATCAATATTTTTTTTAAACATTAAACCTTTCAATCGCTTAAAATAGTTATCTGCAAATTTAAGTTTTATAAAAATTGTTTTATGAGTTGTTTTATTATATATTCCTTTTTTCATTAGCTTAAATTTCAGTTTCATTCTTTTTAAGTTTTTAGAATCTCTTTGAAAATTTTTGATTTTAATTTAAGAAATTTAGTTTAAATGATAAAACTTTTTTTTTAAAGCTGTTTTTTTCTATTTTCTTAAAAAATCCCATAACATTTATTTATTAATTAAACTAAAAAAATATAATATAAATAACTGATATGTGTTGATAAAATGAGAAACATAATTGTAAAAGAATTAAATCAAACTTACATTGAAGATATCGATATTGAAATCGTTGAAAGAAAAGGTATAGGTCACCCAGATAGTATTAGTGATGGTATTGGTGAAACTGTAAGTGAAGCTTTATGTAAAATGTATATGGATGAACTTGGTGGAGTTCTTCACCATAACACTGATGAAGTTCAGATTACTGCAGGTGAATCTAATCCGGTATTTGGTGGAGGTAAACTCTTAAAACCTATTGATATCTTATTGACTGGTAGGGGAGTTTCAGAATATGATGGAGTTAAATTCCCTCTTGATAGAGTAGCTATTGAAGCAGCTAAAAACTTCTTAGATGATACTATTATTAATTTAGATGTTGAGTTAGATACTGTTGTTGAATGTAAAATTGGTCATGGTTCTGGAGATTTAGTAGATGTATTTAAAAGAGAAGGTGCACCTTCTTCAAATGATACCTCTTTTGGTGTAGGTTATGCTCCATTTTCTGAAACTGAAACTTTAGTTAAAGCTACTGAAGAATTATTAAATTCTAAAGATTTCAAAGCTAAACATCCTGCTGTTGGTGAAGATATTAAAGTAATGGGATTAAGAGAAGGGGAAAAAATTACTTTAACTATTGGTTGTGCAATGGTTTCAAAATTTGTTGCTGATAGAGATGAATATATTTCTGTTCGTGAAGAATTAAAAGATATTGTAGCAGACCTTGCAACTAAATATACAAATAGGGAAGTTGAAGTATTTGTTAACACTGCAGATAATGATGATGCAACTGATGAATCTGGTTACTATTTAACTGTAACTGGTACTTCTGCTGAAATGGGTGATGATGGTTCTGTAGGTAGAGGAAACAGGGCTAATGGTTTAATTACTCCATGCAGACCTATGTCTATGGAAGCTAGTTCTGGTAAAAACCCAATTAATCACGTAGGTAAAATTTATAATATTTTATCTAATGAAATAGCTAAAGATGTTATTGAAAATGTTGAAGGAATCAAACAAATGAATGTCATGATTTTAAGCCAAATTGGTAAACCTATTGATCAACCAAAAGCAGCTTCTACTCAAGTTATTTTAGATGATGGTGTTAAACTTGAAGATGTTGATAAAAAAGTAGAACAAATTGTTGATAGGTGGCTTGAAGATATATCAATTATTACAGAAAATGTTGTTCAAGGAAAAACAAGAACCTTTTAGATTTTAGGTATAATTTAATCATAGTCTCATGACTATGTATTAAGTTTCCTTTCTCGTTTTTTCAACTAAATTAAATCTCTATTCTTTAGAGATTTTTATTTTTTTTTAAATATAAATTCAACACAATATATCAATTAATTTCTTATTAATATAGGGAGAATTAACATGCCAATAAAAGAGGCAGACAAATCATATGATCATAAAAAAATAGAAAAAAAGATTCAAAACTTCTGGATAGAAGGAGATACTTTTTCTAAAGTAAATAAACTTAGAGCTAATGGTCCTCAGTATTCTTTTTTAGATGGACCTCCATATTGTAGTGGTAAAATACATTTAGGAACTGCTTGGAATAAAGTTATTAAAGATTCTTACTTACGTTATAAAAGTATGAATGGATTTAGCTTAAGGAGACAAGCTGGATGGGATATGCATGGTCTTCCAATTGAACACAAAGTGGAAGAACTAATGGGTATTAAAAGTAAACAAGAAATTGAAGAAAATATTGGAATAGCTAAATTCGTTGATAAATGTAAAGAATTTGCAATAGATAACAAATTAGCTATGGAAAAAGAATTTGATGATTTAGGTGTTTGGATGGATTGGGATGATCCATACATGACTTTAGATCCTAAATACATGGAATCTGCATGGTGGACTTTAAAAAGAGCTAATGAACAAAATTTACTTGTAAATGATAAAAGGGTAATTAGCTGGTGTCCTCATTGTGAAACAGCATTAGCTGCAGCAGAAATTGACTATGAAGAAAAAGTAGATCCATCTATATTTGTTAAATTCCCAGTTAAAACTCCAATATTGGAAGATAATGATTTACCAGAATATTTCTTAGTATGGACAACAACTCCATGGACTCTTCCTGCAAACCTTGCTATCTGTGCAAATCCTGAATTTGATTATGCATTTGTTAAAATTAATGGAGAAATTTTACTTCTTGCTCAAAACTTAGTGGAAACAGTTTTAGGACCTGCTACTATTGTACATAAAACTAAAATCCCTGCTGAAAATGAGGATGAAGAAGATAAAATTATAAAAGAAACTGAAGTTGTTTATGAAATTGTTAAAGTTGTTAAAGGTGAAACTTTACTTCATAAGTCCTACATTTATCCATTAAATGATGAAGTTTCAATTCATAATGAATTTGATAAAAAAGAAAATGTTCATACAATCTTACCTGGAGATCATGTAGAACTTGGTGAAGGTACTGGATTTGTACATACTGCACCAGGTCATGGTCCAGACGATTTTGAAGTAGGTAAAACTTATGATTTACCAATTTTCTGCCCTGTTGATGAAAGTGGTAACTTCACTGATGATGCAGGTAAATATGCAGGTAAGTTCTGTAAATATTTAAATGATGAAATCATAGAAAATCTACAATCTAAAGGTTTAATGTATAGAAATGAAACAATAGAACACAGATATGGTGTATGTTGGAGATGTAAAACACCTATTATATATTTAGCTACTAAACAATGGTTCTTAAAAGTAACTGACATTAAACAAAAAATGCTTGATGAGATTGATAAAGTAGAATGGGTTCCACAATGGGCAGGTCAAGGTAGATTCAGAGATTGGGTAGACAATGCTAAAGATTGGACTATTTCAAGACAAAGATATTGGGGTATTCCAATTCCTATTTGGGAATGTCCTGATTGTGGTGAATTAAAAGTAATAGGTTCTGTAGAGGAATTAAAACAAGAAGCATTAAATGATATTTCTGTTGGGGATGATGAACTTGTTCACAGACCTTATGTTGATGAAATTACTATGGAATGTGATAAATGTGGAGCACAAGTAAAAAGAATTCCAGATGTTTTAGATGTTTGGATTGATTCTGGAGTAGCTGGATGGGCTTCATTATATTATCCTCAAGAACAAAACAAATTCAATCAATGGTTCCCATATGACTTTATTACAGAGGGGCACGATCAAACTAGAGGTTGGTTCTATTCACAATTAGGTACTGGAGTAATTTCTATGGGGCAAGTACCATATAAAAAAGTATTAATGCATGGATTTGTTTTAGATGAACATGGTAAAAAAATGAGTAAATCTTTAGGAAATGTTGTATCTCCTGAAGAAGTTATTGAAAAATATGGTGCGGATGTATTAAGATTCTATTTATTATGGGCAAGTAAACCATGGGATGATTTAAAATTTGTATGGGATGAATTACTCAATGTAAATAAAATGTTTAATATTTTGTGGAATGTATATGTATTCTCAACTACTTACATGTCTTTAGATGAATTTAATCCAACTAACATAACTGAAAATGATATTATTTTAAGAGATGAGGATAATTGGATTATATCTAGAGCTAATACTTTAGTTAAAGAAGTAGGTGAAGATTTAGAAGAATTATCTTTCCATAAAGCTACAAGAAAAATTAATAATTTCATTTTGGAAGATTTAAGTCGTTGGTATGTAAGACTTATTCGTGGAAGAACATGGGTAGAAAGTGATGATCCTGATAAACTTGGAGCTTATTATAGTTTATATACTGCTCTTTATAAATTAATTTCAGTTTTATGTCCAATAGCTCCTCATGTTTGTGAAGAAATCTATGAAAATCTTGTTAAAGGTGTTGATGAAAATGCTCCTGAAAGTATTCACATGCTTGACTGGGGATATGATGAATCTAAAATCAACACAGATTTAGAAAGTAAAATGGATGTTGTAAGGGAAGTAATTGAAGCATCTGCAAGAGCAAGAGATATAGCTAGATACAAACTTAGGTGGCCAGTATCAGATATTACTATTGTATCTCAAGATGAGGATGTTCTTAAAGCTATTGAAGAGTTACAAGATATTATCAAGGATCAGTCAAACACTAAAGAAGTATTAACTGCTGTTGAATTTGAAAACTTGTCATTTAATGCAAAACCTAATCTTAAAACTTTAGGACCTAGACTTAAAGGAGATATGGGTATTGTTAAAAAATATCTTGAAGAAGCAGATGGTAATTTAATCAAAGAAGAATTGGATAATAATGGTAGTTTCACTGTAGAAACTGATGGAAAATCATTTGAATTATCTGATGGAGATATATTGTTTGATACTGAACTTCCTGATGACTTTGTAAGTTCAGAATTTGAATTTGGTAATGTATTTGTAAATACTAATATAACTACAGAAATTAAACAAGAAGCTATGGCTCGTGAACTTATTAGAAGAGTTCAAGACATGAGGAAAGATTTAGATTTGGATGTAGAGGCTAATATTGATGCTGTTGTAAGTACTTCTACTGAATTTAAAGAATTAATAATTCCACAATCTGAATTCATTGTTAATGAGATTAGGGCTCGTAGTTTAGTTACTTCTGACGGAAAAGAATGTTTAGAAAATGATGATAGCTACATTAAAGAATGGGATATTGAAGGCGAAAAAGTCTGTATTTCTATAAAATTGGTACAATAGGTGTTTAAAATGACTTTAACTGATTCTGAAATAGAATATATTGAAGGAATCCTTGGTAGGGAAATGAATGAATTGGAAGAAGGTATGTTGGATGTAATGTTTTCAGAACATTGCTCTTATAAAAGTAGTAGGCCAATTTTAGGTACATTTCCTACTGAAGGAGAAAACATTATATTAGGTCCTGGAGATGATGCAGGTTTAGTTTCAGTAACTGATAAATATGCATTAGCTGTTGGTATGGAAAGTCATAACCATCCTTCAGCTATTGAACCTTATGGAGGAGCAGGTACTGGAATTGGAGGAATTTTAAGGGATATCATATCAATGGGTGCAAGACCAATTGCACTTTTAGATTCCTTACGTTTTGGATCTTTAGATGATGAAAAATCAAAATATTTATTTGAGCATGTTGTTGAGGGAATTTCTGATTATGGTAATAGGGTAGGAGTTCCGACAGTTGCTGGTGAAGTAGAATTTGATGATTCATTTAGAACAAATCCTTTAGTTAATGTAATGTGTGTAGGACTTGTTGAAAAAGATAAAATTGTCCGTGGTAAAGCTCCTTATATTGGGGATGTTTTCTTGTTAATGGGAGGTACCACAGGTCGTGATGGAATTCATGGAGTAACATTTGCATCAGAAGAATTAACTTCTGATAGTGAAACAGAAGACAGGCCTGCAGTACAAGTAGCTGATCCATTTACTAAAAAAAGAGTATTAGAAGCATCACTTGAAATTTTAGATGAAATTAATGTAAGTGGAGTTAAAGATTTAGGTGGTGGAGGATTAACTTGTTGTATTTCAGAACTTGTTGATGAATCTGATAATGGAGCACGTGTTGATTTACGTAATATTCCTTTAAGAGAAACTGGAATGACTCCTTATGAAATCATGCTTTCAGAATCTCAAGAAAGGATGGTTTTTGTAATTAATCCTAAAGATGTTGAAAAAGCACAAGAAATTTGTGATAAGCATGAGATTGTATCAGCAGTTATTGGTGAAGTTATTGAAGGAAATAACATGATAATTGATGATGAAGGTTCTCAAATAGCTAATTTACCAACAATTTTATTAGCTGACCCTCCTTCACTTAATCGTGAGTTAAAAGAAGTAGTTGAAGATACATCAGAAATTAATGTAGAACATCCTCCAATTAAAGATTCTTTACTTAAACTTTTATCTTCACCGAATATTGCTTCTAAACAATGGGTTTATAAACAATATGACCATGAAGTTCAGGTAAGAACTGTTGTAAAACCTGGTGATGATGCAGCTGTTTTAAGAATTGATAATGATACAGCTATTGCACTTACAACTGATGCTAATACTATTCATACTAAATTATCTCCATTTGATGGTGGTGCAGGTTGTGTGGCTGAAGCTATTCGTAATGTAATTTCTATGGGTGCAACTCCTTATGCTGTTGTAGATTGTCTTAATTTTGGAAATCCAGAAACTCCAGAAATATTATGGCAATTTAAAAGAACGATTGAAGGAATGTCTCTTGTAGCTGAAAATTTCAATGCTCCTGTTATTAGTGGTAATGTAAGTTTCTACAATGAAACTGAAGGTATTAAAATCAATCCAACTCCTGCTGTTGGAGTTATTGGTGTTGAAAAAATTGAAAATATCAGAACAATGGACTTTAAAAACACTGGGGATAAAATTCTTTTAATCGGTACAACTTACGATGAAATATGTGGTTCTGAATATCATAGAACTATTCATAATATTGAAAAAGGTAGGGCTCCAAGAATCAGAATTGAAGATGAATTAGCTAATGGTAAAACTATTCTAAAATTACTTGATGAGGATTCATCTAAAGATATAACTGCAGTTCATGATGTATCTAATGGGGGATTAGCTGTTGCACTTTCAGAAATGGTTATGAAAGGTAATATTGGTTGTGAAATAGATTTAGATTCTGTTCCTGTTTCCGGTGATTTGGAAGAATCCAATTTGATTTATAGTGAATCTCATGGTAGGTATATTTTAACAGTTAAAGCTGATGCTGTTGATAGAATATTGGATGAAATAGATGTTCCTGTATCTGTTATAGGTGAGGTTAAAGGAAATTGTTTAATAATTGGAGACAATGAATTTACTATTGATGAATTAAATGATTCTTATCATGGTGTTATTGAAAAATACATGGCTTAAGATGGTGCATGAATGTTTTTATCTAAATTAGATTCTTTAAAAGATGCTATAAAATTAGTGGAGGATAATCAGAAGGTAATGGATTTTGAGGAAATACCTTTAAAAAATGCTCATAAGAGAGTATTGGCTGAAGATATTGTCTCTTTCCATAATTCTCCACCTTTTGATAAATCTGCAATGGATGGGTTTGCTCTTAAAGGTCTAAATACTTTTGGAGCATCACAAAATAATCCAAAACATTTTAAAATTGTCGATTCAATTGGTGCAGGAGATTTTTGTGATAAAACAATAAATGAAAATGAAGCTATTGTAATAGCTACTGGAGCTCCAGTTCCTGAAGGTGCAGATGCAGTTATCATGAAGGAATATACTACAACTGAAGGTGATGAGTTAACTATTTATAGTCAGGTAACTCCTGGTGAAAATGTAAGTCCAAAAGCAGAAGATATTAGTAAAGGTGATGTAGTTTTATCTAAAAATACTTTTATTAGGTATCAGGAAATGGGTTTAATAGCTTCTGCAGGATATAATACAATTAAAGTTTTTAAAAAACCTAAAGTAAAAGTAATTATTACAGGTAATGAACTTGTAGAACCAACTAAAGATGAAATATCTAAAGCTAAAATAATTAATTCTAATCAGTACACAATCGGGTCAATGCTTGAAGATTGTGGTGTTGTTTTTGATGTTGGTAGAGCTAAAGACAGTTTTGATGATGTTAAAAAATCTATTTTAGAGGCATCAAAAGAATATGATGTTATAATGACTACTGGTGGAACCGCTATTAGTAAAGGTGATGTTGTTTTAGATGTTGTTGAGGATATTGGAAAAGTATTATTCCATGGTGTATCAATAAGGCCTGGAAAACCTATTGGTGCAGGTATTGTCAATGATAAAATGGTATTCACATTTTCAGGTCAACCAGTTGCAGCTATGACTCAGTTTGATATTTTTGCAAGAAAATATTTATTTAATATGCAAGGTAGAAATTTTGATTTTCATGTTGTTCAAAGGGAGTCTCTATTAAAAATTCCTTCTCAACTTGGAAGGACAGATTTTATACGTGCATTTTCTGATGATGATTTTGCAAGACATATATTAAATAGAGGTTCTGGTATAATTAGGTCTATGGTGGGGGCAAATAGCTACATCATAATAAATGAAAATGATGAAGGATATCAGAAGGGCGATATAGTTGATGTTGTCTTTTTTGATTCACTAACTTGGTAAGTAAAGAGGTAATTTAATGAATGGGATTTATTATTATTTAATAGCTTTCATTGTTATCTGGATATTGGCATTTGGATTAAAAAATAAATTAACTAATCATGGTTTTGAAATTCAGTTTCCAATTATAATGTGGAGAACTGAAAAGTTTAAAAATTTCATAAACAAATTGGCTAATTTATGTCCTAGATTTTGGAAATGGTTTATGAATATAGGGATTATAATCTCGTATATTGCAATGATATATATTACTTGGACATTAGTTAGTTCATTAAGTTCTATGTTAGAAACACCATCAGTTTCTCTTATTATTCCTGGAGTGGAAATGCCAGGTTCTTCAGTTTATGTTCCATTAGGTTATGGATTAATTGCTTTGGCTACAGTTTTAATTGTTCATGAATTTTCCCATGGAATACTTGCTATTGTTGAGAAAATAAATGTTAAATCTGTAGGTTTAATGTTATTTGCAATTCTTCCAGGAGCATTCATGGAACCTGATGAAGATGAAATGAATAGTGCTAAAAAATCATCTAAATTAAGAATTTATGCTGCAGGATCAATGGCTAATATTACATTGGCAGTAATTGCTCTTTTAATTATTTCAGCTGTGGGGTCTTTTGTTATTCCGTCTACATTTGAAGAACATGGAATTGAAATTGATAGAGTTGTAGGAGATTCTCCAGCAAGTAAAGTTCTTAAAGAAGGAATGGTTATAGAATATATTGATAATCATAAAGTTAATGACTCAAACAGCTATCTTAATGCTATTGATGATTTTAAACCTGGTCAGAACATAACTGTTGGTACGAATCAGGGAGATTATTCTTTGGTTTTAGATAAAAATCCAAATAATGATTCTAAAGGATATATGGGTGTTCAAGCAGCCAAACATTATGAATTAAATGATGATGTAGCAGATGTTTATGGTGATTCATTACCATGGATATGGTTTGCAGTGCTTGAATTGTTTAAATGGATAGCTATGTTAAACTTAGGTATTGGTTTATTTAATTTACTCCCAATAAAACCATTAGATGGTGGGCACATGTTTGAAACATTACTTAGTTATAAAATCTCAGAGTACTTTTATAAACCTATTGTAAATGCATTGTCTCTGGTTTTAGGGATAATTATAGTATTCAGTATAGTTTATGGATTTATATAGAATCCATTATTATTTTTTTTAAAAAAAAGTTTAAGAAAGAATAATTAAATTCTTTCTAAATTTAGAAATATCTTTCTAAGATTCCTTCTAATATTCTGTAATGGCGTCCTTCATCTTTAGAACTTTCTTTGAAGAAATCAGTTGCATCTTCGAGGTTTTCTTCAGCTGCTTTTTCGGAAGCTTCTCTTTTTTCAGCATTAGCCATTTTTTCTCCTTCTAACATCATTTCAATGTTAGCTTTGAGATCATCTTTGATGATTCCGTTCATTTCACAGAATCTTGCTGCATGTTCTGCTTCTTCCCAAGCTAATCTTTTGAATACTTCAGCTAATTCTCCATAACCTGCTCTTGATGCTTGTCTGGACATAGCTAAGTACATACCTACTTCTTGGGTTTCTCCGTTAAAATTGTTTTGTACTTCTTTTTCTACTCCAGTTCCTACTGTACTTCCTATTTTATGTTCGTATTTAACCATATTATTAACCTCCGATTATTGTAGTTAGTATTTTATATTTTATATTTTATAATTCTTTACATGCTTTAGCTAAAGTTTTTCCTAATTCATAGCTATCTGCATCTTCATCTTTTGTTGGGATGTAATAAATTTCTTGAGAGTCTACCACATCAAATCCATAATTGTTGAGTTTTTTGGCAAGTTTTTCAGCACTGCCTCCTTTTCCACCCATTGAACCAAATGTCACAGCTTTTCTGACGATATTGGTTCTATCAAATCTGAGACCTTTTAAATAGTACATGATATCTCCAATACTTGGATATGGTTCATCATTGATGGTTGGGTCTCCGATAGCTATTCCTTTACTTGTTAAAATACTTTTTACTATTTCACTTCTTTCATCTTCGTGTAAATAGAATATTTCAACATCATATCCTTCAGATATTGCACCTTCTGCAATTTCATGAGCCATTTTCTGGGTAGAGTAATGCATGGTATCATATATGATAGTAATTTTATCTTCACAAACTCCTTGTGCCCAGTTGGTATATGCTTCAATGATTTTCATTGGGTCAGTCCAGATTTGACCATGTGATGGTGCAATCATCTTGATTTGTTCAAGTAATCCTAATTCTACAACTTCATTTAATTTTTTAAGAACAAGTTTTGAGAGTGGTGTGATTAAATTTGCATAAAATTTTTGTGCAGCATCCATTAACACATGTTCTGGAATTTCATGGTCATATCTTTTAGTATAACATAAATGTTGACCAAATGCATCATTAGGGAATAAAATACCGTCTTCTACAAGTAATGTAAACATACTGTCTGGCCAATGTAATAAAAATGCATCTAAGAATGCAAAAGTTCTACCATCCATTTCTAAAGTGTCACCAGTTCCAACAGTAATAAACTCAGCACCTTCTAAAGAAGGGTAATGTTTTAAAAGACCTTTTACAGCAATCTCTGAACAATAGATTGGTGCTTCTGGGAATCTTTTATGTAAATCTACAAGAACTCCTGAATGATCTTTTTCAACATGGTTTTGGATAATGTAATCTACAACTACTTCATCTCTGCCCTCTTGTGCGAAAGCATCTTCAATACGTGCCATTAATTCTTCAGTTTTGCCAGGATAAGCATTATCAATAACAGCTACATGGTCTTCACCAAATACAATATATGCATTATAGGTTGTTCCGTCTAAAGTGTATCCATGGTAACTTCTTAGGTCCCAATCAAGTACACCAATCCAATATACTCCATCACCGATTTTTTGAGCATTTGCTTTCATTTGAATCGCCTTATATGTCTTTTTAAATTTTTTTGTTTTAATTCATACGAATAATTCGCATGATTGAAATTATCTTATGTATATTCTAATATATAAAATTATTGGTCTGTTAAGAAGATGCATGTTATTATATAAAAAGAGTTAATTTTATTAAATACGAATATTATATAGTAGTTTATAAATTTAGTTTGTTGGTATATTTACAAACGGAGATATTTTTAATGATTAAACAAAAACCACTTCAAATTTTTTCTAAAGATGCAGATATGGGGATTGATGTTGTTAAAAGTCCAGTCAAACTTACAATTTTAGAGATGCTCCGTAGTAATGACATGGAATTTGATGAAATTGTTAAAAACACTGGAAAATCAAAATCAACAATATCAGTTCACTTGAAAAGCTTAAGGGAAGATGGAATAATCTCATATCGTTTAGGTGAATCAGACAGTAGGAGAAAAATATTTTATTTAAATTCTAAATATCTTGGTTCTGTTGATGTTTCAAAGAAAAATGAAATTGAAGAAGCAAGAGCAGAATATCTAATTAAGAACATTGTTGAAAATGATTGTGATTTTACGGTATTGTTATTCCATACATTAAGATCAATGCTTATACAGGAAGGAATAAATATTGATCCGGTTTTACATTCTACAGGTATACGTATGGGTCAATCTTTATATGATAAGTTATATGATGATGATTTGGAAGTATTTTTAGCTAATATTGCTGAATTTTGGGAAACAAAAGGTTTAGGTAGATTATCTTTTAAATTAGGTCAAATCATCAAAATCACAGCTTCCGATTGTTTCGAATGTGAATTACTTCCAAAAACAGGTAAACCTGCATGTTATTTAGATACAGGGATATTTCAGGCACTGTTCAGTGAATTTTTTGGATTCCCAGTTAGGGTAATTGAAATTCAATGTTGCACAATGGGGGATGAAAACTGTGTTTTTGAAGTTGAACCTGTTAAACCTAAACATATTATTTAATCTGAGAATTTAATAATTGTTGTTGTAAGATATGGTTTTTCAGTTGAAAAACCTTCCACTATCTTTTCATTTTCTCTAGTACAATTTTGAACGGAAAATACTTCTTTAGGTCTATCTTTTTTATCAATAGCATATTCTAATTCTTTAGTATTTCTAGAAGCTTTCATTAAAACAATTGAATCGCTGTGTTCTAAAAAATTTTCTAATCTGCTGTCTATTTTTGGAACGATAGTTAGTATATCATTTTTTTCAACTAATGGTTCATTTTTAGCAGCCGCACAAGCTGTAAATGATGTGATTCCAGGAATTGTTTCTATTTCATATTTGTCAGCTAATTTTTTCTGAGTATATGAGTAAGTACTAAATATTGACGGGTCTCCAAGAGTTATAAATGCTACGTCTCTTCCACTTTCTAAATAATTAGCTATTAATTCTGCAGCACTGTTCCAATATTTTTCAAGTTCTTTTTCATCTTCAATCATTGGAAATAAAGGTTCTACAATCATTAATCTTTTGTAATCGGGTCTTTTTTCTAAAATAGGTGTTACAATTGATAATGCTATACTTTTCTTTTCTTTAGCTGATTTTGGTGAAAATATTACTGGTACACTTTCTAAAACTTTAGCTGCTTTTAAAGTGAGTAATTCTGTATCTCCAGGTCCAACGCCAATTCCTATTAATTTTCCTTTTTTGGTCATGTTATCATCTTACTGATTTAATTTTTGTGAATATTAGTTTGCATATGCACTTCTATAATTTATTTATAGTATTGTAACTAATATATTGTTTGATGTCTAATTCTATTTTTTGTCCAAACTGTGGTATGTTAAAAAGTAATTGTACTTGTGGTCATTCAAATGATGATTCTTCATTGAAAGGAGGTTCTGTTGATTTATTTAGTTTTCAAAAGCCAAGAACTTCTTCTATTTTGGATGATGAAATCCCTGAAGTTTATTCAATTGAAGATCATAGGTTAGATGAAGATGTTGTTTCTTATCTTCAAGGAAAATATCCTCATATAGAATCAGATATAATTGAAAATTTTCCTTTTGAAACTCCACGTGCAGGACAACTTGATATTATACAGGATATTAATAATGCAATTCGTCAGGGATTTAAATATATTATCTTGGAAGCAGGAACTGGAACGGGTAAATCTGCAATAGCTACAACATTAGCTAAAATGTATGGTTCTGCGTATATATTAACAATGACAAAGCAATTACAATCACAATATTCTGATGAGTTTGATTTTCCATTAGTTAAAGGTAGGAGAAATTTTGCTTGTTTAAATGATGATTTAGACTCAACTTGTGATATAGGTACTTGTAAAACAACTCCTACTTCAAGTAACTTTTTTTGTCCTTATGGTGTAGCTAAAAATCCTACTTTAGATGCAGAATTGGCTTTTGAAGATTCACATGGTGGAACAGTATTTTATCAATCTAATCAGCATTGTCATTATTGGAATCAAAAAGCCAATGCAGTTAATTCTCCAATTACTTTAATGAATTATGATTATGGAATTTTAGAGTTGAATTATGTAAAGCATTTTGGTACAAGATCTTTATTAATTTTAGATGAAGCTCATAATATTGAAAATAAATTAATGAATACAATGGAAGTTAATTTATTTAATTATCGTCTAGAAAAGGATATTAGTAAAATAATATCTAAAGAAACATTGGAAGATGGAGAACTTAAAGATTGGATAATGGAAATTGAAGCAATTACCGAAAGTTATGAAGATATTGATGTTAAAGATCTTTCTAAAAATAAAGCTGAAAGAATAAGATCTACTATTGGAAGACTTAAATCACTTAAAAATAACTTAGAAAAGGAACCTAAAAATTGGGTTATTGATACAGATGAGAATAGTGTTTCATTTAAGCCATTAAGAGTTCATCATTATGCTAATGATTATTTATTGAAATATGGAGATGTTGTTATTTTTATGAGTGCAACAATTCTTTCTCATAAAATGTTTTCTAAATGGTTAGGTTTAAATCCAAATGAAGTATATCATATTAAAGTAGATAGTCCATTTTCAAAAGAAAAAAGACCAATTATACTAGATTTGGCAGGAAAAATGTCTGCAAATAGAATTAAAAATACTGCACCTAAAACTATTCCTATTTTGCAGAAAATCTTAGAAAAACATAAAGATGACAAAGGTTTAATTCATACAAATAGTTATAAATGTCAAAGGTATATTAATCAGAATTTACCTAATTCTAGATTAATTTCACATACTTCTCAAAATAGGGAAGAAGTATTGGATTATTTTGAAAAAGATGAAAATCCTTTAGTTTTGGTGTCTCCATCAATGAGTGAAGGTGTGGATTTACCTTATGATAAATGTAGGTTCCAGATTATTTATAAAATTCCTTTTCCTTATCTTGGAGATAAACAAGTTAATATGAGGCGAAAACGAGATCAAAAATGGTATGCCTATAAAACAGTAATGACTCTTATGCAGGCGTACGGTCGTGGAATGCGTGCAGAAGATGATTCATGTTATACTTATGTTTTAGACAGTGATATTAACATGATTCTTAAAAGTCCGATGTATAGATCTTTAATACCAGATTTCTTTAAAGAAGCTATTGTTCGTCTTAAAGATTAAACACGGACCTGGAGGGATTTGAACCCTCGACCTCAGGATCCGAAGTCCTGCGTCATTCCTGACTAGACTACAGGCCCAAAAAAATTATAAAAAGTAGATTATTTTTTATTTTTCTTTGAATCAACTAGTGGAATATCATCTATTTCTTCAACAGTTGAGAAAATTTCATCGATAGATTCATTATCTAAACTAGCTTTTTCGTATTCTATTTCCTCAATTTCTTCTATACTAAGACCTTTTTCATCATCAGGTCTTTCTTTAGCTGGTGGAACTTCTTCTATTGTTGGTTCTGAGGAGGATTTCTCTGTTTTAGAAACAGGTTTTTTAAGATTTTCCTTAAATTCACCCATATCAAATTCTCCAATTTTGTAAGATTCTTTATCTAATGGAATATTACTTTTTGGAATGACCTTTTCTTCTATGGTTGTTTCTTTTTCTTCATCTTCTGATTCAATATTCATTTTTTTAATGGAATTAGTTAATTTATTTGCATGTTCGAAACCAAATATTTTGTATATTCCAAAAACTGTTAGGAGTATTCCTAGTATTATTAAAACTACAACAACACTATTATGTTCTCCAGAACTTACATTATCAATAACTCTATCACTTGCTGTGGTGGACATGATAATTGAACCAATAATCAATAAAATTCCTATAGCTAAACTAACAATTCCAATTATTGGTGTTCCACCTATTTTTGCATTTACTAGGTTGTCGAAACTTTCAGATAATTCTCCTTCAGTTGAATCAGTAGGTTCTTCAAAATAATCTTTATTATCTTCAGAAAATTCATCATAATCTAATTTAGTTTTTATAATGAAATCTTTATTTATCTCTTGTTTTTCTAAATTTTCAGCAGGTGTTGAATCACTATCTGGGCGATAAATAAATTCATCATTAATTTCGTATTCTTCAGTATCATTATCATGAAGATATGCAAGTAATTCTTCATCTTCTTCATATTCTTTATTATCACTTACATTGAATACATCATCTGCGTCGTCAATAGATTCATCATCTTTGACATTATTTAGCATATCCTTTAAATTAGAAATTCTATGCTCATTTTCTTTAGATTTCTTCATAGATTACCCTCTCTAATCGTATTCTCTCCATGTGTGTCCACAGTCAAGACACTTGAAAAAACGTGTTTCAGCTTCATCTGCACTACGTGTTTGTTGCAACCACCAGGAAGCTTCAGTATGACCACATTCTGGACAAACAGCTTTTGTAGTTGGAAGTGTATTTACATCTTCTCCTTTTTCAATAACATTATCATTTTCTTTAATTTTTTCTTTAATGTCATAACCTTCTTTGGATAATTCTTTAGTATATCCGCAACTACATTTTAATTCATTATCTCCTGTTGGAAGTAACATTGATCCGCATTCTGGACAAAATTCCATATTTTTAACCCCTTATATATTTTTCTTATTAAAACTTTTATAACACTTTAAATATATATTCTTAAGTTATTTATATTTTTACTATTTTTTAACATTAAAATTTACTTGAAACTGCATTTAAACAGTCATTTATGATTTTTGAATGGTCAAAAGCAAGTTCAATATTTTTTAAATCCTTCTTTGAAAAAACACCAATTTCACAAGCATCACTATCAGCTTTTCTATCGTCCATATTACCTTTAGCTATATAAGCTACTGTTACTGTGTGTCCACGAGGATCTCTATCTGGTTTTGAGTAAACATTAACTAAATCAATTAATTCAACATCAATGCTGGTTTCTTCTTTAGCTTCACGAACTGCAGCTGTTTCTACAGTTTCACCATATTCTACAAATCCTCCAGGAAGCGCCCAGCAATTTTTATAAGGATCATTTTTTCTTTTAATAAGGATAAAGTTGGTGTTTTCATCAAAAATAAAAATATCTGTGGTTAATGAAGGAATTTTATAATTTCCCATCATATCACTCAGAATAAAAATAAGTTTTTATTGAAGTTATAATGTTTCTTCAATAAGTTTTTTAAAGTCTGCTGCATCATCTTTAAGTTGTGCAGCTGCTTTTTTCAATACTTTTCTAGGTCTTTTTCCCCTTTTAGTTTTGATAGTCATATTAGGTTCACCAGTAAGGGGGTGATCAATATTGTAAACAGCATATTCAACATCACTATCTTGCATTAAGATATGTCTGAGAGCATTACATACTCCGTGGCTTTCACCATGTACAATAAATTCAAGTTCTAATGTTTTGTCTTCAATAATTTCAATATTGGTTTCATTATCCATCTTATCAACCTTAATTAGCTATTAACATAATTTATAGAAATTTCACGTTTCTCTTTTTTGTTACATGTTCTACATTGGACTTCATTTTCTTTTTGTGTTGTATTCATATAGTCTCTGCAACGAGTACACATTGCTTTTAAAACACCACAATCTTCATCCACGGTAGTTAAATCAACATTATCTCCAGTAATTTTTACTACTTTGGCTTTTATAATATCTCCTATTCTAAAAGCATCTGTTAATTTGTCTAAATATCCTGATTTTGCTTGGGATATGTGAATTGCACCCATGTATGGAAGTGCTAATGGTCTACTACTATCTGTTAAGCAGTCAATATTCACATTAGCTCTTTGACTTTTTATATCGGTGATTTGTCCATAAACTGTATCACCTACTTTTAAAAGAGCTGGTTGGTTAGATTTAGCTTTAACACTAATAGTTTTCATTTTTGAATTAATTTGAACATTTCCTAATATTGATGATTTAATCTCGCCATTATCTTCATAAGTACCTTTTCCAACTAAATATTGTTCGATTATTCCTATTTTATCTCCAGGTATTACAAATGTTCCGTTTTTTATACTCATAATCAAATCACCAAAATAAGGAATTATAAAAATTTTAATATTAATATAATAATTTTATTTTTATTAATATTTAAAACTATTTGTATCTTTCATGAAATAAAATTTCATCTAGCTGGTAGTTTTCCCATTTTCTTTTATTTAGAACTATTTCAAGTTCTTGTGGTGTTAATAATGGTTTTTTGTACATTTGAGAATCATCAATAGCTATTCTGGGGCATGCTGAAACTACAAAAGCATCTAATTCCATGTAGGGTAATAATATTTCTGGATTGATATTATCTGCCATTATAATATATGCTTCCATTTGATTATTTTCTAATGATTTTTTAATCTCTTTAGCTAATTTCATTCTGTATTGTCCTTCTTTGGAAGATACTATGATTCCCCATTTTTTTGCATCTCTTGCTTTAGTAATTCTTGCAAATCTAATTCTTAGAATTCTATCTGCAAAAGCACTTATATCTCTTATCTCACTGTTATATGGATCTAAAGCCAACACTGGAGATTTGGTAAATAAATAAATTCCTAATGGGTGGAAATTACCACTACCTATAAATAGATAAATTTCAGCATCTAAATTTTTTATTGATGAAAAATTACACCCTAAAACCTGACCTTTTTTAGTATTTTTAGAAGATCCAAGTACTACTTCTTTCCCATGGTCTTCTAAATAGTCTTTGATTTCATTTAATAAATGTAAATGTTGTGTTGTAGTTACAAGAGCTATTTTTGAATAATCTTCTAACTTTTCAAGGCATTTTTCAAGGTCTTTTTTAACATCAATATTAGAAAAAGCTTCTATAAATAAAGTAGGTACTTCATATTTTAATGGAAGTGGAGTATGAGCATAATGGACTATTAAGTCAACAGAATCTTTCATTTTATAGTCGCTTACATCACAAGCTCCAAAACAAGGGTCTCCAGAAATTATCACCGTAGCTTCAGTTTCTGATTCAATAGCTCTTGCTATTTTAACAGCTTGCATTTTAAGGCCTTCTGGAAATTGAAGACCAACAGTTCTAGCTCCTTTTTTATTAATTTTTCTTATGACTTTATCTAAGTCCATATTGTACATTGACATTTTAATCTGCAATGGTTTTTTCAATAACTACTTTTCCATCAACTACATCTAATTTCACGACGGAAAATATAGGGATTCCAGTTTCTTCTTCAACTAATTTTTTACCTTCGCCTTTTTCAATTACTGCAACTGCAGATTTTATATCAATATCTAACTCTTTTAAGGCATCTAAGGTTGAAATTAATGTTCCGCCAGTGCTTACAACATCATCTATTAGAAGAATTCTTTCTCCTGCTTTTAAATCATTTATATATAATTTAGAAGATCCATATCCTGTTTTTTGTTTTATTTCTTTTTCTCCTTCAAGTCCATATTGTCTTTTACGGATAATTACAAAGGGGATATTTGTAGCTAATGATAATGCAGTAGCTAAATGTATTCCCATAGCTTCAATAGCTACTATTTTATCAATATTCATATCAACATGTTCTTTAACTACTTCTGCTAATTCACGAAGCATTTCAGGTTTCATAGTTGGAACGCCATCACTTATTGGGTTAACAAAATAGTTATAATCTCCTTTTTTAACAACAGGAGAGGATTCTAATGATTTTTTCACTTCTTCTAACATTTATCTCACACAAAAATTTAAAAATTAAATAAATATAATATATATTTAATATAGAATTTAATATAAATTTTTCTTTAAAAAATAGATTTTAATCGTGTGATATTATGGCGATGCTTGGAAATTTAGGTGAGAATCTTACTAATACTATGAAAAAATTAGTGGGAATGTCAGTCATTGATAAAAAAACAATAAAAGAAGTTGTAAAAGAAATACAACGTGCTTTAATTCAATCTGATGTTAATATCGCTTTAGTTTTAGATTTATCCAAAAAAATTGAAAAAAGGGCTCTTGAAGAGGAACCTCCAAAAGGTATTACTCCAAGAGAATATGTTATAACAATTATTTATGAAGAGATGGTGAATCTATTAGGTGGTGAGGCAGCAGGTTTGGATATTAATGAAAAACCTTATAAAATATTATTCTTAGGTTTACAAGGTAGTGGTAAGACAACTACTATTGGTAAATTATGTAGATATTTACAAAAAAAAGGTTTCAATCCTGCTGTTGTATGTACTGATACATGGAGACCTGCAGCTTATGAACAATTAAGACAACTAACTGAAGAAATGCAGGTTCCACTTTATGGGGATCCAGATAATAAAGATGCGCTTGATTTAGCTCAAAAAGGTTTGAAAGAGTTTAAAAATAGGAAAGTTATAATTTTTGATACTGCTGGAAGACATAAGCAGGAAAAAGATTTAATTGCTGAAATGGATGAATTAGATGATATTGTTCAACCAACTGAATCTATTCTTGTAATTGATGGAACTATTGGTCAACAAGCAGGTGAACAAGCTAAAGCATTCTCACAGGCAACTGATGTAGGTTCAATAATTATTACTAAATTAGATGGTTCTGCTAAAGGTGGAGGTGCAATGTCTGCAGTAGCTGAAACTGGAGCACCTATTAAGTTTGTTGGTACTGGTGAACGTATAGATGATTTTGAATTATTTGATCCAGAAAGATTTATTTCAAGATTACTTGGTATGGGAGATATTCAAAGCCTCATAGAAAAAGCTGAAGATAATATTGATGAAGACATGGCTGAAAAAACTATGAAAAATATGATGTCTGGAAAATTCACTTTGGTAGATATGAAAAACCAATTTGAAATGATGAATAGTATGGGGCCAATGCAACAGGTATTAAGTATGATTCCAGGTCTTGGAAATAAAGTATCTAAAGAAGCATCTAAAATGACTGAAGATAAAATTGATAAATATAAAATTATCATGTCTTCAATGACTAAAAAAGAAATGGAAGATCCTAAATTAATTAAACAATCTCGTATTAAAAGGATAGCTATGGGTGCGGGTGTTGAAGAATCTGAAGTAAGAGATTTATTAAAATATTATAACAATACTAAAAAGACTATGAAAGGTATTGGAAAACGTGGCCGTTTTGGTAATGGTTCAATGAACCGTATGATGGGTCACTTCATGAAATGATTAACATGTATGATTTAGCTAAAAAAATATTAGATGAAACTAATGGTCAAATTTGTAAACACTGTTTAGGCCGTAAACTTTCTCATATTGTAGAAGGTAATGATAATTTAAATCGTGGAGAAAAGATATTTCAGGATTTAGAAATTGAAGAACCAGAAAATTGTGTCATCTGTGGAAATATTTTTGATAAAATAGATGATGAACTATTTAAAAAGGTTTATGATAAAATTGACTTTCTAAACATTGAATTTGATACTTTTCTTGTTGGATCTAGAATTAATAAAGAAATTCAAACTCATGATGATGAGCTAAGTGATAAATTTGATTTAGATGTTGAACCAATTAAAAAAGAATTAAATAGGATAATTGGTCGTGAAATTGAAAATACTTTAGATAAAGAAGTTGAATTTGAAAAACAGGACATTGTTATTAATGTGGATTTGAGAAATGTTCCAAAAGTCAGAATTCAAATTAATCCTCTGTTTATTGAGGGAAAATATAATAAATTAATTCGTGGAATCCCTCAAACAAAATGGCCATGTGGTAAATGTAAAGGAAAAGGATGTGAAGAGTGTAATTTCACAGGTAAACAATATCCTGAATCTGTGGAAGAATTACTGTCTGAACATATCCTAAAAGCTACTAATGGTTGGCAGGCTAAATTTCATGGAGCTGGTCGTGAGGATATTGATGTTTTAATGTTAGGTTCTGGAAGACCATTTGTTTTAGAAATTAAAGAACCTAAAATTAGAAAAATTGATTTGAATAGTTTAGAAAAAGAAATAAATAAAATAAATGATGGAAAAACTTATTATCATAATTTAAAATTTGTTGAAAGAAATAGGAAGGCAGAAATTAAAGTATCTTCAAGTGATGCGTATAAAATTTATAAAGCTTTGGTAAAATGTGATAAACCTTATGATAAATATAAATTAGCTAATTTAAAGGATTTAAATGAAATTCATCAACAGACTCCTTTAAGAGTAGTTCATAGAAGAGCAGATAAAGTAAGAATTAAACATGTTCATGAAGTTTCTTGTGAAATAATTGATGATACTACATTTGAAATGACTGTTAAAACAGAAGGTGGTTTATACATCAAAGAATTAATTTCTGGTGATGAGAATAGAACTAAACCTAATGTTGGTGAAATTTTAGGGGTTAAATCAGTTTGTGAACAATTAGATGTTGTAGAAGTAAGTGAAAAATAGGTGATTTGTATGACAAATGAATTTACACATTTAACAGATACTGGAGTTCATATGGTTGAAGTTGGCCATAAAAGTAATCAAAAAAGATTAGCTATAGCTAGTGGAAAAATATATTTGGATAAGAATACTATTGAAATGATTCAAAATGAAGAAATTAAGAAAGGTAATGTATTAACTACTGCTCAAATAGCAGGGATTCAGGCTGTTAAAAATACTTCTTCAATTATTCCTCTTTGCCATCCTTTGAGTTTAACAGGTATTGAAATAGATTTTGAAGTTAAATTAACTGAGATAATTGCAACTTGTAGTGTTAGAACATTAGGTAAAACAGGAGTTGAAATGGAAGCTTTGACTGGTGTAAGTGTTAGTTTACTTACAATATGGGATATGGTTAAAGCTGTTGAGAAAGATAAGGATGGTCAGTATCCAGATACTAGAATAACTGATATTAAGGTAATTAAAAAAGAAAAAATCTAAAGTTTATATACTATGAAAATTATAAATATAGTCAATTATTTTTATGAATTAATTTAAAGGGAGTTTATTATGTCAAAAAAGAATGATAAAGTTAGCATGCCTCAAACTGGTGCTGGTTTAGTAAGATATTTTGATGAAGAAAGTGTAGGTCCAAAACTTTCTCCTGAACACGTTATAGTTATTACTGTTATTTTAGCTATATTCTGTTTTGTTTTAAGATTCTCCGGATAATTTCGGGATTTTTTTTCCTTGTTTTTTGAAAAAACAAGCTATTTTTTATATTTAGGTAATTTACATGTTAACTAAAAGAATTATTCCTTGTTTAGATTGTGATTTGCAAGTTCCTGAAGGGAGAGTTGTTAAAGGTGTGGAATTTAAGGAAATTAAATATGCTGGAAATCCTGTGGAATTAGCTACTCGTTATTATGAAGAAGGTGCTGATGAAATAGTTATTTTAGACATTACTGCATCTTATGAAAGAAGAGCAACTATGGCTGATGTAATTAATCAACTAACTGAAAATGTTTTTATACCTATTTGTGTAGGTGGGGGAATCAGAAAAGTTGATGATTATACAAAAATGTTAAAAGCAGGAGCAGATAAATGTTCTACAAATACTGCAGCTATTAAAAATCCTAATTTACTTACTGAAGCTTCTAAAGTTGTTGGTTCTCAAGCTGTTGTTGTAGGGATTGATGCAAAAAGAAGGTATGTGGATAATCCATCAGATGCTCCAGATAAAAATGTGGTGGAAACTGATAAAGGTTATTGTTGGTTTGATTGTAGTATTTATGGTGGAAGAGAATTCACTGGAATAGATGCTGTAGATTGGGCTTGTAAATGTCAGGAATTAGGTGCTGGAGAAATTCTTTTAACTAGTATGGATGGAGATGGAACTAAAGAAGGTTATGATATTGCTTTAAATAAAGCTATTAATGATGCAATTGATATTCCAGTAATAGCTAGTGGTGGAGGGGGAAATCCTGCACATATTTTAAATGTATTTCAAAAAACTGATGTTAGTGCAGCTCTCGCAGCTAGTATTTTTCACTTTAATCAGCATTCTATTGGTGAAGTTAAACACTATTTAAAAGAAAATAATATTTCTGTTAGATTATGATAATTAAGGCTCCAATTAACCTAGAATTAACTCAAAGTTCTGGTCAAACATCACAACCTCCTTGGAAATTTGAAAATGATAGTTATTCTGAGGTAGTTGTAATTGATAATAAACCTATTTTATTTCAATTAAAACAGAATGATAATAATCTAAATTTTGATTTTATAGGGAATATATCTAATAAAGTAGCTAAAGATAAAATAAAAACTATTTTTGATTTAGATTTTAATTTAAATAAATTTTACAAGTATTTAAATAATCAATCTGAATTAGAAGATTTGACTAATTTTTGTAAGGATTTACGTTTATTTTTAGCTAAAGATAAATTTGAATGTTTATTATCTTCAATATGTTCTGCAAATAATTCTATAGCTAGATGGACAAAATCTATTGAAGATATTAAAAGATTGTGGGGAAATAAATATAATTATTTTAAAAAGGATTATTTTACATTTCCTGATGTTTCTGTAATTAAAAATGTTTATTGTGATGATATAGAAGAATTTGATGATTGTAATAATTTAAATAATCATGAAATCTGTGTTAACAACTTAAAAGCTTGTGGTGTTGGATATAGGGCGCCTTACATGAAGAAAGCCAGTGAAATTTTTACACTTGAAATGGACTTAGATGATATTTCAAAAATGTCTTATGATGAAGCTTTTGATGTGATGTTGGAGATTCCAGGTGTGGGTCCTAAAGTAGCTGATTGTATTTTATTATATGGATTTGATTTTAAACAAGCTTTTCCAACTGATGTTTGGATTAAACGTATTGTTTCTTATCTTTATTTTGATGGTAAGGATATTAATGTTTCTAAAATAAGAGAATTTGGAATGGAAGAATTTGGAGATTATGCAGGTTATGTTCAATTATATTTATTCCATTATGCTAGAATGTCTGGATTAATGAAAAAACTTAAAGGAAAGTAATATTATGAAATAAAGTATGTTACAATTATTGTGGATGATATGGATAAATCTGTAGATTTTTACACTAAATTTTAGGTTTTAAAGTTGATGAGGTATTTAATTTGCCTAATGGAAAAATTACTCTTCTTAGTAATGGAAATGAAACAGGATTTGAATTAATTGAGAATAATATGTTTGAAACAGTTTCTATTCAGTAGGATTGGATGTCGATGACATTGATAAACAAATGCAGAAATTTAGAAAAAATAATGTTAAAATAGCTATGGAACCAACTAAAATATCTGTAGGAATCATGGCGAGAATTATTGATTTGGATGGTGTTAATATAGTTTTAATTCAACATGAAAAATAGTGAAAGGATAGTTAAAATATTAACTATCTTTCTTCAACATGTAAATGGAGCATTTTGTCTCCTTGTTGAATTTTATTTACAACATCCATACCGTTACCAATAACTTTACCAAATACGGTGTGTACTCCGTCTAAGTGTGGTTGTGGGGAATGTGTAATGAAGAATTGGCTTCCTCCAGTATCTTTACCTGCATGAGCCATTGAAAGTGCACCAGTTCCATGTTTATTTGGATTTCCTTCAGTTTCACATTTAATGGTGTAACCAGGTCCTCCAGTTCCATTTCCGTTAGGACATCCTCCTTGAATAACAAAGTCAGGGATAACTCTGTGGAATGTTAATCCATCATAAAATCCTTTTTTTATAAGTTTTTCAAAGTTTGCTACAGTATTTGGAGCATCTTTTTCGAATAATTCTAATTCAATTGTTCCTTTTTCAGTTTCAATTATTGCAACTTTCATTTTATCACTTTTAAATTTTAAATATTATTAATAATATAAATATAGTTAATATAAGTATTTTATGGAAGTATTTTATGAACACAAATGAACTTATTGAAGCTGAAGATAAATATTTTATTAACACTTTTACAAGACAACCAATTGTTTTAGATCATGGTAAAGGTGTAAAAGTATGGGATAAAGATGGAAATGAATATATTGACATGTTTGCAGGAATTGCTGTAAATGCTTTAGGACATGCACATCCTAAATTAGTTAATGCACTTCAAGGTCAAGTAGAAAAGCTTATTCATATTTCAAACATTTACTATAATGAACCAGCTATTGAATATGCTAAAAAATTACTTCCTTTAACAGAATTTGATAGAATGTTCTATGCAAATAGTGGTGCAGAAGCTAATGAAGGAGCTATTAAGTTAGCTTTAAAATACACAGGTAAAAGTGAAATTATCACTGCTAAAGATTCTTTTCATGGAAGAACTTTATTAACATTAGCTGCTACAGGTCATGATGAATATAAGGAACCTTATTTAAAAAATCTTCCTCAAGGTTTTATTGAAGTTCCATATAATGATATTGAAGCTATTAAAGAAGCTATAAGTGATGAAACTGCAGCTATCATGCTTGAACCAATTCAAGGTGAAGGTGGAGTAAATGTTCCATCTCAGGAGTATTTTGATGAAATAGCTAAAATTTGTGAAGAAAATAATATTCTTTTAATTTTAGATGAGGTTCAAACAGGTTTTGGAAGATGTGGAACTTTATTTGCTCATGAACTTTTTGATATAAAAGCAGATATTATGAGTATAGCTAAAGGTGTTGGAGGAGGAGTGCCTATGGGAGCATTTCTAACAACTGAAAAAGTAGCTAGTGGTTTTGTACCTGGAGATCATGGAACTACTTTTGGAGGAGGTCCTTTAGTTTGTGCTGCAGCTAACGCTGTTTTAGACACAATTTTAGATGAAAATTTATTAGAAAATAGTAAGAAAGTTGGATCTTACTTTAAAGATAAATTAAATGAGTTAAAAGAAAAACATGATGTTATTGCTGATGTTAGAGGTCATGGTTTAATGATTGGTGTTGAATTAACTCAAAACGGTGCAGAATATGTTGATAAATTAAGAGAAATGGGATTCTTAATTAACTGTACTGCAGGTAATGTTTTAAGATTTGTTCCACCTCTCATAATTAATACTGAAGAAATTGATGAATTTGTTGAAGCTTTAGATAAAGCTCTTTAAATTTCCCAATTTTTCTTTTTTAATACTTTTTCAAAAGCTGTTGATAAGCTTAATGTTTTTATTTTTTCTAAATCTGCCCACATCCAGTCATCATGTTCATCACTGATTGCTACATCTCCAGTAATATTTTTTAAATACATGATAACCTGTACAGTTCTTTTGTGGATATAATCATCTTGTATTGCTTCATAAAAGTCTCCAACTGATCCATCTAGATTTGTTTCTTCTTTTATTTCTCTAATTAATGCTTCATCAAAGAATTCTCCAGGATCTACTTTTCCTCCAGGTAATTCCCATTTATGAGGGTTTGTTCTAGATTTTGGATGTCTTCTAACTAGTAATATTTCATTATTTTTATTTTTAACGATTCCTCTCATTGTAAGACCATATGGTTTGTCCATTTTTATTCACCTGTTTATTAGTTTATCTTATGTTTGAATTGTATTTTATGGTATGATAATTTTAACTTTTTCCTATTTGTTCATATTTAGGTAGATTTCAAGAGTAATATTTATAATATATTAAATTTTAAATCTATTTATCAATTAATAGTTCAAGTTTAAAGAAGGTAAAGTTCAATGGAAATAAATGGAAGAATAAGATATGTTGACCAATTAAGAGCAGTTAGTATACTGTTTTTAATTGCAATAAACATAGCAATGGTTTTTAAGTATAAAAGTGTAGGAAATTTACAAGAATATGTTATCTTCACAACTTTTGGGTTTGGTGTACCAATATTTCTCATGCTTTTAGGTTTATTAATGATTGATAGAGATTACTCAGATATTGGAAAATTTATTAAAACAGATTTTATAAGGATTTTTATTCCTTTTTTAATTTGGAATGCATTATTAGCTTTGCTTATGACTGCTTCTGCAGGTAAACTTGGTTTTAATGTTAGTTGTGTAAATTATTTTATTTCTAAATTCATGACTCAACATTGGTATGCATGGATGTTGCTTGGTCTTTACTTATCTTTACCTATATTTGCTCCTTATGTTAGGGCAACAAAATTAAAAGGTGCAAAATATTTCCTTATTCTTGCAATATCTGCATCACTTATCTATCAATTAATAGCATATATAGGGTCTCCAACCTATTTTAATTTAACTTTCTTTATAGGTCCAGTTCTCTACATGTTCTTAGGATATTATTTAGAAAATCATAAATTTAATATAAAATCTAAATGGTTAATATTGATTGGATTTATTATATTTTTAATAACAACAATTTACATGATAAATTTTGATATATTTGTTAATGGAATTCAAAAAACAATATTTTTACATCATTACAACTTTCTCACGGAAAATTATGTAGATGTAAGTGTAGTAGCTATCTTACAGGCTACAGGAGTATTTTTAATGATAAAATATTTGAATGATCCTAAACTTCAAGATAATGTAATTCTAAAAAGAATACACAATAGTAAAAAATTTAATTTTTCAATAATAACAATTAGTAGATCATGTTATGGAGTTTATTTACTTAACCAATCATTATTGCTTATATTAACTACTTTTGTAGATATTTCATTTTTGGATAATATTGTTGGGATTGTTTTATTAACATTTATCTTAGCATTTTTATGTTGTGCTATTATTTTAGGTTTAATAGAACTTGGAGTTCCTTCTAAATATATTGGTTATGATTAAATTCATAACTTTTCTTTTTTTAAGTTATCAAGTAAACTATAATTTAATATTATATGTTAAAACTGCTTTTTAGTTTTTAAAGTATGTATCGGCAAAGTTTTTTCCTTCCTTAATTTTAAATACAATATATAATAAAAATTAATATTAGTAATTTAATTTACAGGAGTTTTAAAAAATGGATTTAAATATTAAAATTAATGATAAAAACCACTTAGATATTGGTGGTGCTGATGCATGTGATATTGCAGAAGAATTTGGAAGTCCTACTTATGTTATTGATGAAAATAGGATAAGAGATAATTATAATAGGTTCTATAATGCATTTTCTAAATATTATTCTGATTTCAAAGTGTATTATGCTTGTAAAGCTAATACAAATTTAGCTGTAATGAAAATTCTTGAAAGTGAAGGATGTTGTATTGATGCAGTTTCTCCTGGCGAAGTCTATACTGCTAAAAAATTAGGATTTTCAGGAAATAGGATTTTATTCACTGGTAATAATGTAACTACTGAAGAGTTAAAATTTGTAGCTGATCAAGATGCAGTAATTA
Source organism: uncultured Methanobrevibacter sp. (assembly GCF_934746965.1). Classification (NCBI taxonomy): domain Archaea; kingdom Methanobacteriati; phylum Methanobacteriota; class Methanobacteria; order Methanobacteriales; family Methanobacteriaceae; genus Methanobrevibacter; species uncultured Methanobrevibacter sp. The sequence goes on from NZ_CAKVFS010000005.1 coordinate 109,376, forward strand.
ATTTAGATTCAGTTTCTGCTTTAAAAAGATTGGCTGAAGTAGTTGATCCTGAAGGATTTAAAGTATCATTTAGAGTAAATCCAATGGTTGGTGCAGGTCACCATGATCATTGTATTACTGGTGGGGTAATGAGTAAATTTGGTATTATGGATAATGAAGCTGTGGAAGTTTATCAGCTTGCTGAAGATTTAGGTTTTACTCCAATTGGTATGCATTCTCATATTGGTTCAGGAATTTTAGACCCAGAACCATTTAAATTAGCTATTGAATCAACAATAGATATTGCAGGAAAAGTACATAATGAAGCTGGTGTTGACTTTGAATTTGTTGATTTTGGTGGGGGTGTGGGAATTCCATACACTCCAGAAGAAAACATTGTAGATATTGATACTTTTGCAAAAGAAAATATTGCATTATTTAAATCTAAATTAGAAGAACATGATTTAGGAAATCCAACAATGTATCTTGAACCTGGAAGATATTTAGTAGGAGATGCAAGTGTACTTTTAACTCGTGTAAATAGTGTAAAACAAAGTTATAGAAAATTTTTAGGTGTGGATTCTGGATTCCATACTTTACTTAGGCCAGCAATGTATGATTCTTATCATCATATTGTTGTAGCTAATAAAATGGATGCACCAAACACTCAAGAAGTAGATATTGCGGGAAATGTTTGTGAATCTGGAGATTTATTTGCAAGAGATAGACCAATGCCTGATGTTGAGGAAGGAGATTTATTAGCTATTCTTAATGCAGGAGCATATGGATTTACCATGTCTTCAAATTACAATTCCAGACCAAAAGCATCAGAAGTCCTTGTTAAATATGGGGAATGCTTCTTAACCCGTGAAAGAGAAACATTTGAAGATTTATTCAATAAACAAACAATTCCTGATTACTTGCAATAGGTGCCAAACATGGATTTAAAAGGATTGAAATTTTCTAAAATGCATGGGATTGGTAATGATTTCCCAATAATTGATGAAAGTAAAGGTGAAGTCATACCTGAAGAAGAAAAATGTGAAGCATGTAGATTTTTATGTCATAGGCATTTTGGTGTTGGTGGAGATGGAGTATTATTTGTAACTCCTTCTAATGTAGCAGATATTGGATATAGGATGTTTAATCCTGATGGAAGCGAAGCTGAAATGTGTGGAAATGGTATTAGATGTTTTGCAGACTTTGTATATAGAAAAGGTATTTTAAAACAGGAAAAAATGACCGTTGAAACAAAATCTGGAATTAAAACTATAGAAATTACATTAAAAAATGATGAACCAGTATTATTTAAAGTAGATATGGGAACATCTACATTTAAGACTCCTGAAATTCCTATGACTTCTGATAAAGATGAATTCTTAGATTCTCCATTAGAAGTATTAGATGAAACATTTAATGTAACTGCTATTAGTGTTGGAAACCCTCATGCAATCATATTTGTAAATAATGTTGATGAAATTGACATAAATAAATATGGTCCAGCTATTGAGACTCATGAAGTTTTCCCTGAAAAAATTAATGTCCATTTTGTTGAAGTAATTTCTAAAAATGAAGGAAAAATGATTACTTGGGAACGTGGTGCTGGAGTTACATTAGCTTGTGGTACTGGAGCTACTTCAACAGCTATTTCTGGATTTAAGTTAGGCCTGTTTGATAAGGAAGTATTATTACATCTTCCTGGAGGAGACTTAAAATTTAATGTATATGAAAAAGATGATGAGTTAGGAGCTTTAATGGAAGGTCCTGCTAAATTAGTCTTTGATGGAGAAATTCAATAATTTCTCTTTTATTTTTTTTATAAATAACCATTAATTAATACAATATCTTCAAAAAAGAAATGTTCACTAACGGCTATTTCACTAACAAAACCTTGATTGTCAAGAATATCTAAAGTTTTATCATTGTCTGAAAGTGAAGATTGAATCAGTTGGACGATTCCACCATCATTTAAGTGATTTTTCACTTCATCTAAAAAAAGATCAATTACTTTTCTACCATCTAATCCACCATCAAATGCATAATTTAAGTTGTCATCAAGAACTTCATCATTTTCAGTAGGTAGATATGGAGTATTAAATAAAATTACATCAAACTTTCTATTTTTTACAGGTTCAAATAGATTACCAAACAATAATTCAATATTTTCAATATTATTAGCTTTAAAATTTTTACTAGCTAATTCAATTGCATCATAGTTAATATCTGTAGCTGTAACTTTATTAGTTAATTTTGAAGCATACATTGCCACTATTCCAGATCCAGTTCCAATTTCAAGAACACTTTGACCATTTTTTATTAAAAGATTTTCAGCTAGCATATAACTGTCTTCAGCTGGGGTATAAACAGTTTCTGCAGTATCTATTATAAAATTATCCATCAAATATTACTCCTGTAAAATAGAATTTAATTTTAATGAAAGATAAAGTATTTCTTCAGGGGTTATGGTTGTTATTCGTTTAGATAAATATTCTTCAATTTTCTTTTGATTAATTGAATTTAATTTATTTTTTATTTCTTTTTTATCTAAATCTGTAATAATATGCCTAGAATCAATTAAAGCATTTTTAACTTTTTTATTTCTGTGTTGGAACAATGCTTGAACGTATTTTGAATAAATTTTAAAATCATCTTCATTTATTTGGGTTAACTCAGAAATTTTTGGAGTTAATTTGACAACACTTGAATCAACTTTTGGTTTTGGAATAAAACTTTCAGCACTTACATTAGTTAATGTTTCAACATCACATTTAAAATATAACATGGCAGAAAGCCTAGAGTAATCTTTAGTTCCTACTTTACCATTCATTCTTGATGCAAACTCTTTTTGATACATTAAAATGGCTAATTGGAAATCATAATTTAAAAATTTAAATGTAATTGGTGATGAAATTTGATAAGGTAGATTTGCAATGATTTTATTAAATTTAGGGAATTCTACATTTAATGCATCATCGTTAATTAATTCTACGTTATCTATATTTTCATTTTTTAACCGTTCTTCTAATATTTGGCAAATATTAGAGTCTTGTTCAATAGCTATTACTTTTTTAGCTCTTTTAGCAAGTTCAATTGTTAATGTTCCAATTCCAGGACCTATTTCTAATACAATGTCCTTTTTTGTAAGGTTACCAAAACTGATAATTTGATCTCGTTTATTTCTATCTATTAAATAGTTTTGTCCAAGATTTTTGTTTAAAGTTATTCCATGTTCTTTAAGAATAGCTTTTGTTGTTTTTGATAATGAAGAGGAATTGTCACTATTCAATATTATCACTTACTTTCTTTGATTTCTATTACTTCTATGATTCCTTCTGTGTTTTTTTGGAGCTTTTGGAATTGGTGTAAATAAATAATATTTTTTCTTACCTTTTTTTGCTGTTGTTGTATCAAGTTCCTGTATTACTCTATTTACAATCATTTCAGCAGGATCATTTAATGAAGGAACTCTGTTTGTTATGTCTTCAAAGCTTTCAAATGGTTTTTCTTTTCTAGCTTCAACGATTTCCCACATGTATTTTTTACCAATACCTGGAATCAATTCTAATTTGTGAAGTCTGGTACTAATTGCACCAGCAGTGTTGAAGAATTCTACATATTTTTCTTCGTTTGATTTGACTATTTCACGTATAGCATATTCTAACTCAATTCTACTAGTTGCAGTTAAGTTTTCATAGTTTAATTTTCCAAGAATTTTGTATATTTTATCTCTTTTTCCTTTTCCAATATATACAGTATCTTGAATTTCTAAATCAACTCCTTTTTTAGGAACTAATTCTAGTAAAGTGAAATACTCAGTACCAATAGCTTGAGCAATAGCTTTTCCCTTAAATTTAGACATATCTGAGTTTACATAACCTAAACTAAGATAATCTAATATAACAGCATTGTCTTCAGTTGCTGAAGGTATTTTATTTTTTTTATTTTTTGTTTCCATCTTATCACTTCACTTTTGAGCTGTTCCATCATTTATTGATGGAATTTATTTAATTAACTCATTTAAGAATATTGTTTAATAGTTTACAATTCATTCTAATTTTTTCATGTTTCAAGTTTTGATTGCCAATTTGATAAACTATAATTATATGTTTAATTTTTAACTTAAATAAACATATCTAAAAAGTAGTAATGTGAGTATTAATTATATAAAAAGTAAAAAAAGAAGAATAGTTTTAAAACTATTCAATGATGTCATATTGATTTAATATTTCAAGAATATCTTCCATTTGCTCTTTTTCAATATGTGCAGCTTCTTTAGCAAATATTAATCTTAAATCAGATAAATCTTGTGGAATTAAATCAACAATACGAACTGCAACTTTATGTCTTAAACCAACTTTATCTTCAAGTTCTGATATTATTTTGTCACTGTCTTCAATAGAATATCTTTTAAATCTTGAAAGGTGATTTAAAGTAATATTTTGTTCGTAGTTTAATTCATTTTCTTGTGAAAATTTTTCGAGAGCTTCTTTAACTTTTACACTTTGAATTGGTTCGCTCTCAATTATTTTTTTCCCAATCATAGTTATCATTTATTCATTTTTTTGTAATTTTAAGTGATCAGGTCTGATAATTAATTCTTTTGCTTTGTTTCCATCATTTAATGAAACAATGTATGCTTTTCCTTTTTTATCAGTGATTTTACCAGTTTTTCCATGGAACCTTGGGTGTGGTTGACCTTTTTGGATACTTGGGTTAATAGTAATGTGAACTAAGTCTCCTTCGTTGAATTTTTGGAGTCTGTTAGTGATTGGGTTAGACCTACCTTCTCTTACTACTTTTGTCATTTTTCTTCTTGATTTACTTCTAAATCCTCTAGATCTTTGCATTTAAATAACCTCTTTTATAAATTAATGCACTGGGTAATGAATCTATGTTATCAGCTACCTAGTATAAATTGCCCATAATACTAGTAACATAGAATATAAAAATTATAAATTATTATCACATACTTGATAATATTAAATTATTTCTATAAAGCTATTAATATACTTTTAGTTTTTCAGATTTTTTTTAAAAAATAAAGAAAGAATAAAAAAGAATTATTCTAATTTTTTTAGTTAGGCAGTTATTGGTGCATCTTGTTTAGCCCATTTAGTAACTTTAACTGTAATTGGTTGAGCTATGAATGTCCAAATAAACATTATTGTGAAATGAACAAGAATCATTATTGCTATATTTGTCCAACTTACTGTAAATGCAAATGCTAATGATATGAATATTGTGTTATCTATTATTTCACCAATTGCAATAGCTCCAATAGATTTATATCCTACATTTCCGTCTTCTGATTTTTCTTTAAGTATACTAGTTAATTTAGCATTTACAAAGTTACCAATAATATATGAGATAAATGATGAAATTAACATTCTTGGAGTTTGTGAGAATATATATGCAAAACTATCTTGCCCTTCCCAGAAAGTGGCTGCAGGTAACATTAATGCGATTGTTGAAACAACAACAAAAAGTAAGTTACAGACTACACCAAAAAGAATAGTTTTTTGAGCAGTTGATTCTCCATATGTATCAGCTATTACTGATGTGAGAATAAAGACTACTGGATAGATTATTACTCCACAAGGAACTGTAAGTCCCCAGAAACCTAAATCTAATATTTTTATAGTAACAATATTTGTTGTAATGAAAGCTACACAAAATATTGTAATTAACATTATTTTCTTTTCTAAATAGTTTAAATTTAAATTTATAGAAATTCCCCCTAAGTTATATTTTTACTTTTGAGGGAGTTTCTATAATAAATTTATGATAAAAAATGGAATGGTGAATGGTTTTAATAAGTTTTATTCATCTTCAAATCTTCTTCTATCAATTAATTCTTGACGTTTTCCAGGATTCCATCCACCAGATGATGATTTTGCACGTCCTACTTGTTGAACATATCCTGTGATTCTATCATACCATTCAACATCTTCAGTTTCTCCGCATGTTGGGCATTTATTGTTTAATCCTTTCATCAATGTTTTACAGTTAAGACAGAAACTTAAAGCTGAGCTGTATGCCCAGAAACCAATATCTGATTTTTTAGCTATTTTATTAGTTAAACTCATTAATGAATCTGGATCAGAATATGATTCACCCATAAATGCATGGAAGATATGTCCACCAGGAGTTAAGCTGTGATATTGCTCTTCTATTTTTATTTTGTCAATAAGGGACACTTCCGTGTTTACTGGTACATGGGAAGAGTTAGTGTAATAATTAGCACTTCCATCACCTTGTACAATAGCTTGATCTCCAAATTGTTCTTTATCAAGGGTTGCAAATCTGTATGCTGTAGACTCTGCAGGAGTTTGAAGAACAGACCATCTAAGACCAGTTTCTTCTTTTAATTTTTCTGCTCTGTCGTTTATGTACTCAATACATTTAACACCAAATTTGTTTGAATCTGCATCGTCAATACCTGCACCAAATAATGATAATAACATTTCATTAAGACCAACAAAACCAAATGATAATGTTGAATTTTGGATTCTGTAGTAACTGTCTTCTCCAACTTTTTGTTTAAGGAATGGTAAAATATGGAAATCATTTAAACATTTTAATCCTTGTTCTCTTCTAAGCATTAATGTTTCTGTAGCTAAGTCCATATATTCATCTAAATATTCAAATACTTGAGATTCGTCTTTAGATTGATATCCGATTCTTGGGAGGTTTAAAGTTACATATGCAAGATTTCCTGTTCTTAAACAATCTTGTTCCCAGTCACCAGTCCAATTATCTTGTAAACAAGTTCTACATCCCATATAGTTTGCCATTTTACCTCTGTAATCTGGTAACATGTTAATGAAGTAGGATGATCCGTATTTTGCAGATAATTCATGGACTAAGTGTAAGTCTTCATCATAGTCTCCTTTTAATGTTTCTTCACGAAGTGTGTAAATAGTATTTGGGAAAAGATGAGGTTTTCCTTCTTGGTCTCCTGCAAGTAATGTTTCGGTAAATGCTTTTTGTATTAATCTAGTTTCTTCTTCAAAGTCTCCATAAGTTCCAACTACTTGTCCTTTTGGACCATATGCAGTTACATCTTCTAAGAATTTTGGAACTCCAAATTCTAAAACCATACTTGTAAATGGAACTTGAGAACCTCTAGCTGCGTAAGCCATGTTTAAATTATAAATAAGCATTTGAACAGATTGTTTGATTTCATCGTAGGTTCTACCTCTTGCAAATGGTGCTACAAATACATTCCATAAGGACATAGCTTGTCCGCCAGACATATTTTGTTGTGATGCAAGCATAATTTCTCCAGTATGGTTCATTAAGGTTTCCATATGATTTGGAGCACCTGCAACAGAAGTATGATCTCCAGTTCCATCTACTTTAAGTCCATATCTGATAAAGGTTCTTATGTCATGTTGCATACAGTTTAAAGGTCTTCCTGCGAAAAACTCTAAATCATGGATATGAATATCTCCAGACATGTGTGCATCAGCTAGATTTGATGGTAACATTTGTAAAAGCGCATATTGTTTTAATGCTTCATCAGCTACATGTTTATGTATGCTTTCAGGGTTGTGAATCATATTTGCATTATCTCTGTTACCATTTTCGATTAATGATGTAATATTGTATACAGGAATACCTAAACGGGTATAACGGCTTCTTAAATCTTCCAAACCATATTCAACAAGTTTGGTATTTACCATTTCCCTAATCATTGGTGCGGTTAAATAATCTACATTTAATTTTTTGAGTTCTTTCCAAACTTCTGTAGCTATTTCAAATGCAGTTTCTTGGGATGCTCCTGTTTCTTCAATTAAAGTATTTGCGATTTTAGATAAATCGAAAGTTTCAATTGTGTCTCTAGAAGTACGTACTTTTAATTGGGTATTTGCTAAATATTTATTAGCTATTTCACCATCAATATCTTCTAAACATTCATAAACTATTTTTTTAATTTCTTTAGTTTTAATTCCGTCGTAAAGTGAAGAAACAACTTGAGCTACAATTTTATCAGATTCAAAAAAAGGAGTTTCAACCATTACTAAGGATTTTAATAATTTTTCGTAGCTGAATCTTTCTTTGATACCATTATTTTTTTCAACATTGATTTTGTTGGAGTGTGCTAATTCTTTCATCATGTCTGAGTTTCTTTCCATTTTTTATACTGTCCTATGAGTGAATTATTAATTATTATGTTCTTACTAGTATATAATTTGTTCGTTCAAAGACGAACAACATCATTCTAGGTTGAACTTAATTATGATTTTTTAAATATTAATATTAAATTGCAAGAGCAATTAAAAAGTATTTTTAATGTTCTTTAGAAGAAAACATCTAAAGAACTTTGTTTAGATTTATCACTTTCAAAAAGTGAATGAATTCCAAACTCTTGAATTTCTAAACGTTGTCTTAAATAGTGAGATACAGGATATCTATTTACTAAATCTTGTGATATTTCAAGGTATTTAGTTACTGAACCTTTAGAAACTGAAAGTATTAAATTTCCGCCACATTTACATTTTCCAGTAAGTGGCATTCTTCTGTATTTTGAACCACATTTGGTACATCTTACTTTTTGTTTAGAAAATGCTCTGGAGTTTCCCATAATATCTGGTAAAAAGTGAGATGATAATACTTTTTCTACCACTCCTCTTTGATCCACTGCCCTGATATTTTCAGCAAGAGATATTTGAGCTTCTACTTTTTCTCTCATTGAAGGTAATCTTTTATAAAGACATACTGTAGGTCCTGCATGGATACTTGAAGTATGGTGAGAAAACATTAATCCTTCATATTGTTGAGGAGTTCCTAAGTGCATTTCTACATTATCAATATATTCTAAAACTTCTGCAGGTTTTAACGGTTGATAAGTTTTTTCATAAAATTCAACAGGGAATCTATCAAAAATATCTAAATTGTGGGATTCATCATCTATTTCTTCAGGATCTATTCTTGAAGATAAAACTAAAGGTGCATCCATACTTCCCCCTCTTGTATTTGGCAGATATGATTTTGAGAAATTAATTAATGCATCTAAAAGTAACATTACAGCATCTTCATCACTATCACAATTTCTACGTTTAGCAGAGTGGAAGTAAGGATGTGCATAACAGCATAATGCTTTTGTGAATCCTACAATCCTACCTAATACTCCTGCAGATGTGTGGGGAGCAAGACCAGCTACTAAATGTCCAATTAAATCAGATTTTTCTTTAACATTATAGAATCTTTCCATTCCATAATATCTTTCAAGTTCGTCATCAATAAAATTAGCTGTATTGATAAGATAATCTGCACAATTATTAGAAATAACTATGTCCTGAACTCTAAGTTCTATAATTTGATCTTCATTTTCAATTGGATTTCCATAACAATCTTTTGTATAACCCATTTCATGAAGTTTTTCAACAGAAACTCCAATTTCTTTAGGTATGAAATGAGTCAAGGGTAAATCAGTTGAATCATGACGGATGGTACCATCTTTAAAAGTAAATACTTCGTTTTTAGATCTAAGTATTCCTTTTTCAAGAGGTTCAGGTAATTTAGATTCAGAAATCATACCTACAACACCTTTCATTTCATCGACTTTTCTAACTTTTACATTATCTGATGCTTTTTTAAGCATTGCTGAAAGGTTTATGTTTTTCACACTGTGAGGACTAATTTCTGTTGGAGCTCCACAATGTGGACAAATAGATTGGAATGAACTAATTTTACATTGGGTACATTTTCTTCTAGCTAAATCTACTTTAATATTTCCTCTTTTAGCTGCAGTAGCTACTAATCTTCTACTTCCACCATAGTTACCGATTGGGAATAATCCGTGAGGTGCAGGTCTCATTAATCTTTCTTTAGATTTTTCAGGTCTACCTACACGAGTGCCGATATATGCTGGGGCTTTATTTTTAATTTCAATAGGTGAAATTTTGTTTAAAGCATCTAATGTTTGTTTTTCAAGAGGAATATTATTTACTAATGTATTTATTAATGCATAGCTATGATCTTTATCTATTGTTATTTTATCATCATTTACAGTATGTGGAATTCCCATAACTTCCAATACTCTTTTTGTGTAGTCTAAATCAATAGTAAGTCCATTTTCTGGATCATAATTTGATTTATTTTTAAGTATCACATCAATTAATGAATTTAAATCATTTATAGTTACATCATTATAACAATAAGTGTATTTTGGATGTAATGGGATGTTATATTTTTTAGATAGTTCAAAAGCTTCACTGGCTGGAATATAATCATATTCTAATCTATGTAAATCTAAATCATTATTTTCACTATCAAAATTGTCACTTTTTAGAAGTAATTCAATCCACCATTCTTCACACCAACCAGAAGGCATTAATGGTTGATTGTTTCTTAAAAATTCTCCAAATGCAACAAGCATATCTCCTAAAAATAAAATTTCAACTACTTGATTTTTAAGTTCTTTTGCTTGTTTTATTTTATCTATTTTAACAACACTTCCATTCTTAAGTTTTACAATAGGTCCTTCTATAGAATCTACTGGTACAACACAGTTACCTTTTCCAGGATATTCAATTTTAAGTTGTGTTCCAACAGCTAAAAAATCAAGTAATGTCATAGTTGCTGGATGAACTCCCATTGTTGCAAGACCTGTGTTTCTAGATCTTCCATATCTTAAACGGAATCCTCCTTTTTCTGAAGGGTAACCTAAAACAGGTCTTCCACCAATAATATCTTGAATATATTTGGGTTCAGTAACTAAATCAGCACTGTCACTATCATCTGATTTTTTATCATCAGTTTTAGGTTTTGAATATTCAGAAAGCCAACCCCAGCTATCTAATTTTAATTTTTTGGATATTTTTAAAATTTTTTTAGATTTCTGGATAACTCCCTCAACCATCGCTAAAAGTGCTCCACCTCTAATATTATTTGTTTCCACACGTTCTAAATCTCTATGGGATACTTCAACTTGGTCAGTTTGTTCTCCAGTAACTTCTACAGGTATGTGGTTAGCTGCAAATCTCACTTCTTCTGGTGTTGGGGAATATTGAAGGTTAGTAACTTCTGATTCGTAAAGTTCTACTTCTTCTACATAACGTTCAATTTCATCTTCAATTGGTTTGAAATCATCAATTCCAATAGCTTCTTTGATTTTATCTCCAAGTAGAACAGCTAATGCAGCAGCTGTTCCTCCTGCACTTCTAATAGGTCCTGCAAAGTAAACAGCAATATATTTTGTAGAATCAAAGTTCTGTTTAATTTTCACTTGTGAAATACCTTCTAGAGGTGCTGCTACTACTCCTTCTGTAAGAATAGCTAATGCAGTTCTAAGACCTTGATCGCATCTTTGTTCTTCATTATAATTTGCTTTTTCTTTGGTAAGTTCAAATTTTCCAGATGCAATTTCAGCAGCTATTTCAAAAGCTACTTCTTCCCTAGTCATATCTTGCTCTAATTCTTTGATACGTTTAGCAACACCTTCAGGACCAACAAGCCCTTCTACTCTTTCAGCTAAATCCTTTGCTAAAGGAACTTCACTTTTTGTTTCAACATCTAATCCTTTAGACCTAGCTTCATTAGCTATTTTGTATAATGCTTTAGTATCTGCTTCTAATCTGTCAAAATAGTCCATGTTTATCTCCATGTTTTTTAAAAAATTCGTTATTATATTTTATGTTTTGCTACTTATTTATAATTATTAGGTTATATATACAAAATTTTTAATGTGTACTTGATAAAGATTTAAATAATTTAAGTATAATATATTTATTTTTGTATATCTGTAGTTGAACGTAATTTTAAAAAAAGATTGTTATTGCTATTATGGTGATATAGTGTCTGAAGAAAACGTAACTGATATTGAAACACAATTGAAAGAAAAAGATCAAAAGTTAGACAATCAGTCTAGTGAACTTAATTATTTAACCAATGAAATTATTCCTAATCTTAAAAAAGAAAATGCTGAATTGAAGAAAATTAAAAAAGAATTAAGTGAAGCATTAGAAAATAGTACTAGGAAATATTATGAACAATTAGATATTAATGCAGATTTAAGTGAAAAATTAACTAAAATTGGTGCTGATGATGCAATTAATAAAGTAAGGGCTGAAAAACTTGAATCTGAAATTGAAGATATTAAAAAGGATGCAGAGGCTAAAGTTTCAGAGTTTAAAGCTAAGCTTGATGAAGTTAGTGCTGATAAAATTGAAGATATTAAAGCTGAAAATCAAAAATTACATTCTCAATTAACTGAAAAAGTTTCTGAATTAGGAAAACTTAAAGAACAAGTACCTGATCTTAAATCTGAAATTGATAATTTAAGAAAACAAGTTATTGAAATGGGTAATTATAAAGAAGAAGTTGATGCTAAAGTTAAAGGGGAATTAAATAAACTCAATGAAGAAATTAAATCACTTACGGCTGAATTGAAAGGAAAACAAAGTAGTTACGATAAATTACACAATGATTCACAAAAAACAATTGATGATTTAAAAGGACAAGTGTCCAAACTTAAAAAAACTTTAGAAAAACAAGCTAACAGAGGATTTTTAGACAGACTTTCTAATAAACAAGTTTCTCTTGATGATGATTAAATTCATCATCTTTTTTTATTATGAATAATGATACTTATTTTATAAATGAAGCTTTAAAAGAAGCTAAGAAATCTTTAGCTGAAGGGGGCATCCCAATTGGGGCTGTTTTAGTTAAAGATGATGAAATTATTTCTCGTGGTCATAATAGGTTAATTCAAAATAGGTCTGTAATTTTCCATGCAGAGATAGATGCTATTGAAAATGCAGGTCGTTTAAATCACGATGACTATATTAAATGCACTTTATATTCAACTCTTTCTCCATGTTCCATGTGTTCTGGAGCTATTGTATTATATAATATTCCAAAAGTTGTAATTGGTGAGAATAATACATTGATGGGTGCTGAAAACTTTTTAAAAAAGAATGGTGTAGAAGTAGTTGTATTAAATAATACTGATTGTAAAAATTTATTTGAAAAATATGTAAAAGAAAACCCTAAATCTTGGATAAATGAATTATCCAAAGTAGGGAATTCTACTGAAGTTGATGATTAAGCTTCTTGTCTTAATCTTTTAACAACAAAATCTTTATCAAGAGATAATAAAAATGATGCTGCTCTTGGCCCTTGTTTTTGACCTAAAACCATTTTATAAATAGCTTGGAATCCTTTTTGAGGTTTTAAGCCTTGACCTTCAAGAATTTCGTACATTGCATCATGTAAATCTTCTGCTTTGTTAAATTCTGTTGATTCCATTAGATTAGCTAAATCATTTAAGAATTGTGTTTGTTCGTCGGTTAATGGCAATTTTGGAACACTTTTTTCTTGAACTTGGAATTTTACAAATTTAGGAGCATAAGTGTCTAACCAGTTAACAACATTATCCACACGTTCTTGGAATTGTTTTAATTCAATTTCATTTAAATCTTTGAATTCTTTGTTTTCAAAGCTTTTAGTTAGTTGGGAATTATTTTTAAGAATTGTAAATATTTTTTCTAAGTTATTTCCAGCTATTTGATAAGCATTAACTAAGAATCTATAAGGAGGTCTAAATGGGAGTGGACTATTTTCATTTATTTGAGCTATTTCATAGATTTTTCTGAATTTTTTACCTTCTTTTTCAGATGGTGCTTCCTCTTCATTGTAGAATACTTTTTCTACTTTATCAAATTGATCCATGAAGTCTAAGAAAGACATTTTAGGTGAAAAATCTTTAGCTTTCATAGGTTTACTTCTAAATAAGTAATAATTAAGACTTTCTGCAGGTCCGATAGCTAACCATTGTTCTGGTGTGAAAAATACTCCATGAGATTTACTCATTGCTTCTCCATCTAATGTAATCCATTCATATGGGACAGGATATGGTGCTTCATAGTCAAATATTTCTTTTGAAATGATACTACTTACATCATATGAACCTCCACTAGCCGCATGGTCTTTTCCAAATGGTTCACAAGTAACATTGAATATTTTCCATCTTGCTGCCCATTCTACTCTCCAGGTAAGTTTACCATTTCCAGATTTAATGTCCATTTCACCTTCGTGACCACAATCACATCTGTATTTTATGATATCTCCATCAAAATCGTATGCATAAGTAGTATTTACTCTACCACATTCTTCACAAATAGGATTATATGGTAACCAATCATCAGCTAATGGTTCTCTTCTGTATTGGTTGAATATTTCTTTGATTCTGTCTACATTTTCTAATGCAGTTCTTATGTAATCGTTGTAAACTCCACTGTTATACATTTCAAATCCTGATTTGTGCTCTATTTCAATACCATATGCATCCATAACTCCTAAAAATGGTTTTTCAAAGTGTTCTACAAAATTATCACAGCATCCGTCCGGACATGGTATTGTTGAGTAAGGCATTCCAATGTATTTATCATAGTTTTCAGGTAATGGGTATGGAACTTTTCTAAGTGGGTCATGGTCATCTGCAATCCATATTGTTTGAGCTTCTTTTCCTAATTCACGTAATTTTTTCCCGATTGCATTAGCTATAAATACATCACAAGAATTTCCAATATGTATAGAACCAGATATGGATGTTCCACTTGCTATTACATGTTTATCAGTATCTCTTTTGCTTAATTCCTCAGCTATATTTTCAATCCAATGTTTCATTAAATCACCGATAATTTATAATCATAAAAAATAAGTTATACAATTAATATTTCTTGTTATTAATATAAAAAGATTGTTTTAAAAAAAGAGAAAAAAGAAAAATAGATTTTAAATCTATTTTAAAATATCTGAGTCAGATTTATCTAACCATTCGTTTACAATTTTTACTGCACAGAAGTTTCCACACATGGTACATGCATCTGTGTCTTCAGGAGGTCTTTGGTCTCTTTTTGCACGTGCTGCTTCAGGAAACATTGCACATGCGTATTGTGCTTCCCAATCGAGTTTTTTACGAGCTTCAGCCATAGCTAAATCTTGTGATCCATCGATTCTACCAGTTGCTAAGTCACCTGCATAAGCTCCAATTTTTGTTGCAATTACTCCTTCTTTTACATCTTCTGGATTTGGAAGAGCAAGGTGTTCTGCAGGAGTTACATAACAAATGAAATCTGCTCCAGCTTTTGCAGAAGATGCTGCACCAATTGCAGATACAATGTGGTCATAACCTGGTGCTACATCACATACAATAGGTCCGAGCATATAGAAAGGAGCGTTAGAACACATTTTCTTTTGAATCATAACATTTGTTGGGATTTCGTTAATTGGTATGTGTCCAGGTCCTTCGATCATACATTGTACTCCAGCTTCACGGGATCTGTCGATTAATTCTCCTAAGATAATTAATTCTTGGATTTGAGCTCTGTCTGTTGAATCAGCAATTGATCCAGCTCTCATACCATTTGCAAGTGAAAGAACAACATCATGTTCTTTAGCAATTTCTAAAACATAGTCGAAGTTTGAGTATAATGGATTTTCTTTTTCGTTTTCAACAATCCATCCTGACATAAATGATCCTCCACGGGATACAAGTCCAGTTACACGACCTTGTCTTTTGAGTCTGGTTAAAGTTTCAATGTTGATACTGGAGTGAATAGCCATAAAGTCAATACCATCTTTTGCTTGTTTTTCAATGGTTTTGAATAAATCTTCTTCTTCCATGTAAACTACAGATCCATCTTTCCTAATTCTTTCAATAGCTGCTTGATAAACTGGTACTGAACCTACTGGTAATGGGGACATGTCAAGAACTCTTCTTCTGATTACATCTAAATCTCCACCAATACTTAATTCCATTAAACAGTCTGCACCAGTATCAATTGCTATTTGTGCTTTTTTAACTTCTTCATCAAAGTCTACAATATCAGTTGAAGTTCCAACGGTTGCATTAACTTTTGTTCTAAGTCCTGCACCAATACCTGAAGCTTCAATGTCTCTGTTTACATTAGATGGTATTACAATTGTTCCGTTAGCTACAGATTTTAAAATGAATTCTTCTGAAACATTTTCTTTTGCAGCTACCTGTTTCATTTCATCGGTTAAAATACCTTTTTTCGCATCCATTATTTGTGTCATAATACATCACATTATTTAGTCAAATATTTTTTAAAAATTTCAAATAAGTTTTAAAAATTCATCATTTTGAACTGATATTAATTTATTTTAATAATAATAGTATTTAAATTAATCTGACTGACTTTAACTCAAAAAAATTTGATATATGTAAAGTTTATTTTAAAAAATAGTAAGTTGGAGCGATTAATAAAATTCGCTCATTCTGTCAAATGCATCATCAAAGCTAGGCATGTTAGTTTGACATCCTTGTTCTTCAACAATAAATGATGATACTGAAGATGCAAATTTAGCAGATTGTTCAAGTGATTCTCCATTTAAAAATCTGGATAAAAATCCTGCTCTGTAAGAATCTCCTGCTCCAGTAGGATCTACAGCTTCACGCACGATGGCATCTACTTTGATTTTTTCATCATTGGAATAAATTTCGCTGCCTTGGGATCCACAGGTTTTTACAATGATTTTAGGACCAATATCTCTTAATCCAGTTAAATCTACTTCTAATGTTTCTAATATTCTTTTAATCTCGTAATGGTTTCCAAAGAGGATGGTTGTATTGGAAATAACCTCTTTTAATTTGTCTGCATCATACATTCCAAGATCTTGACCCGGGTCAAATGAAACAAGTAATTCTTGGTTTTTTGCTTCTTCACTACATTTCCAGTTGAAATGGGGGTCTCCAGTAGCTAAATGTACAGCTTTTGTGTTGGATATTGCTTTTGTAGGTACTTTGCTTGATGCAAATTCTTTAGCAGCACCCCAATAAAAATAGCTAATTTGATCATCATTTTCATCAGTTAAAACAAATGCTGTAGGACTAGTTTCTCCAGGAACTATGATTAATGAATCAGTATCTACACCTAAACTTTCCATTAATTCATAATAACTACTTTTTTTAAAGTCTCCACCTACTGCAGAAACAAGTGAAGTTTTTAAACCTAAATTAGCTCCAACAAGAGCAACATTTGCTGCTGCACCACCATTAAATGTTTTCATGTCGTTTATAGGTGCTGAGAAATTAGCTTTGGGAAATTCTGGAACTCTAATAATATAATCTAATGCAGAATGCCCAATTGATAATAAGTCTCTGTTTTTTGTCATGTTATTTTCTCCTTTTTTAATTTATTAATTATTTATTCTATAATTTTAAAAAATTTTTTGGTTAATTTAAAAAGGTTTAATCCATTGGTATAAAACCTTGATTTTTAATTGCATTTTGACCAGTATTTAATAAATAATCGATGAATTTGTTTATTTCTTCTTTTTCATCGTTTACTTTGACTAAACTAATGATATGTCGTGTATCAAATTTTAAAATATTATTTCCATTAAAATAACTTGCATTTAAAAAACTATATAAATTTTCAGAGTTTTTAACTAATTTAAATGCATCAAATTGAGAATTTACTTTTGATTTGATGGTGTAGTCAATATCGTAGTGTTTTAATGTATTCCAGGCAAGCCTTTGTGCAGAACCTTGCACACTTACAAAATTTAAATTTTCTAAATCATGAATACTTTTAATGTTTTTAGAATTAGGGCTGGCAATTAATACAAGATAATCATATGCTATTGGAATTAATTGTAAATCTCTTTCAAAAGCTATTAATGGATCGTCTAATGCTAATAAATCTACAACTCCTCTTTTAGCTAATTTAAAAGCATCTTCATCTGTACTACTATAAATATTTGTATTAAATGGGGTATTAATACTTTCTAAAAGTCCAGAACTAATATGTCCTCCACATATATTGATTTCTGATGTTTTTTCTATTTGTATTAAATATTTTCTATATTCATCAAGTAGTGCCTGGCCATTAGGAGTTAATAATGTACCATTGCCTTTTTTTTGTGTGATTTTAAATCCTAATCTGTCTTCAGCTTTAAGTAATCTTCTATTAAAAACAGTATGTGAAATATTCAATTGTTTTGCAGATTTTCTTTGAGAACCTGTTTTAGATAATGAATTTAAAGTTTGATATAATTTATAATCGTAAATTTCACCATCAATATCTAAATTAATAATGCCTTTGCTTTTAAGTTTCATAATTAATTATATATAAAATTGTAATCATAGTTAATAATATTGATTTGATTTAATATATTTTGGGAATTAGATAAGATGGAATTGATGAAAAGTTCAATTAAAGCTATTTTAGAGAATATTGTTGCTGCTGAAGAGTATTTGGATGAAGATGTTATTAATAATTTTGAAGAAATTATAATGACTTCAAAAAATGTTTTTGTAACTGGTGCAGGAAGATCAGGACTTGCAGCTAAAGCATTTGCTATGAGATTAATGCATTTAGGAATTAGTTCCTATGTTGTGGGAGAGACTATTTCTCCAGCTATTCACGATACTGATTGTATTATAGCTATTTCTGGTTCTGGAGAAACTAATACTATTGTATCTGCAGCTAGAATTGCTAAAAATAGAGGGTCCAAAGTATTGGCTGTTACTTCATATCCTGAATCAAGTCTTGGACAATTAGCTGATGGTTATTTATTAGTTAAAGGAAGAACTAAAAAAGAAGTAGATGATCAAAATTATATGAAACGTCAAATATATGGAAATTATACTTCTTTAACTCCATTAGGAACTGCTTTTGAATTAACTACTTTGGTGTTTTTAGATGCTATTGTTTCTGAATTAATGGAAAAAATGCACCAAACAGAAAGTGATTTAAAATCAAGACACACAGTTTTAGAGTAAGTTTAACTCTAAAATATTATTCTATTTTTATTATTGTATACATTAAATCGTTTTCCTCTTAAGAATCCAACAAGAGTTATATTTCCTTTTTTTGCTGTTTCACATCCTGAATATGCTGGAGCTGCATTTGATGCAAGTATGGGTATTCCAACTCTAACTATTTTTATTACCATATCTGCAGGCATTCTTCCACTATAAATCACATAACAGTTGCTCATATCATAATTGTGCAATATTCCATATCCAATTACTTTATCTACTGCAACATGTCTGCTTACATCTTCTTTTACAATAAAATTATCGTTATAAACGATTCCTGCTACATGTGTTCCACCAGTAGCTTGCCATATTTGAGCATTGTCTTTTAATTCTTCAATTCTATTAATTAACTCGTCTGAAGTAACTTGAAAATTTGAAGTTATAGGTTTTATATCTTTTATTTTGCTTCTCCATCCGCCAGCAGAATCAGAACATAAAACAGTTTCATTTGTTTTAAGTAAAGTGTCATCAATTTCTACATTTATTTGTGTTTTATTAATATCGATTTTTTTTATATCATCTAAAGATTTTACCATATTTTCATTAAATAAATAACCCACTGTGAATTCTTCAAGAGAATCTTCAATTGCAGATAGACTACGACTAATTTCATTATTTATAGTTAATGTTATAGTTGAATCTTTGACTACATTTTCCATAACTTCGGTTATTTCTCCATTTTTGTAATTCTGGGCTTTTTCATTCATTATTTGTTTCATAAAATCACTTTTTAGCAGGAATTATTATTTTTTAAATAAATTTCAAGGAGCTCTTTCAAAAACTTGTGTGATTTGAATTTTTCATAATTTTTGGGTTTATTAAATTTTTTCATCTTATTTTTTCTTATTTTTTGATTTAAAAGTAGTAAAATTAATATATTGGGTGGAGCTTAAATATTAACATGTTTGATAAGAATATGAAAGCTCCATATTGTTATATGGAGTCAAAACAATTTAAACTTTTCGATTTTGTACATAAGTTTTCTGAATTTCGTCAATTTGATGATCTTTATCGTTTGGCTGTCAAAATATTGAGAATAATCTCATTAGATTAGAAAAACAGGTAAAATTTACTTTAAAAATAAAATTGCTATATGTTCTAGTTGTAACTCTAAAAATAAGGTTAAAAATGGTACTTATGAAAGAAAACTTATTTTTTTAAGAATTGGGGAGCAAATTTGCATTATTCAAAAGTATAAATGTAAAAAATATGGTAAATTTTTTTTATATGGATTTATCTTCACTTGTTTATTTAAATTCTAATATTACATTGCCTGTTATTGATTGTATTAATAATTTATATCAAATTTATGGTGTTGGACTTCATAAAATTCGATTTAACTTAAAACAAGAACATAATATTGAAATCTCACATCAAAGTATTGAAAATATTTTATTAAAGTCAAATTATGAATTTAACTATGAAATTGGTTTTATTCAGGATATTACTTGTTTGATAGTCTTTGGGTTAAAATTAACGGTAAATGAAAGTATATTTTAGCTTTATTTGATGTTAAATTAAATACTCTTGTTTCCATCAATTTGGTTGAATTAGAAGATTCTGAGACTATTTATCAATTTTTAGATGATTCACTAAGAAATCAAAAGAAAATTTCAATTGGAACAGATTTAAAACCTGAATATAGCAAAGCAATCGATAAATTAAAAGTTAAACACCATTTTGTAAATTTTATGTCAAACAAAGAATAAACAAAAGATTTAAAGATTATTTCAATAAAAATGAAGTTGATGAAAAGAGTATGGGTGAGTTAATTAATTTAAAACACTTAATTTTCAAATTATTGGATGCAGAAACACTTGATGAATATGAAAATATATGAGACAAACTAATTAACTTTAAATGTGAAAATAACAGGTTTGTAAAGAAATTATCATGGAAATTCATCATTCCTTACTTTAAAAAGTTAACAACACATCTTAAAAATAGATATATCCCATCCACAAACAATAAAATTGAAAATATCTTTCAAAAAGTATTTTCAAAACATATCAAAAGAACAATGAAAATAGAAAAAGGAGTTCTAAAAAGATTCATGCTAAAACTAAACCATTGGAACATAAAAAATGAAAACTAAAAAAAATCACACAAGTTTTTGAAAGAGCCTTTCAAGGTTTTAGTAAATTATTTATCTCGTTAAATAAATAAATTCATATCAATATTTATTAATTAGTTAGTGATAGTTATGGAAAATAAGAGTAAAATTATTATTTTAATTTTGGCTATTTTGGTTATATGTGGAGTTGGTGCTCATATATTTTTAACTCCTTCCACTGTAGAAACAGTAGGATCTAAGAATATAACTGATATGGCTGGAAGAACTGTGCAAATACCTGCTTCTGTAGGTAATGTAGTAGCTACTAGTCCTCCAATGACAACTGTTATTTATATGATTGCTCCGGAGAAGTTAACTGGTGTGAATTTCCAGTGGAATGATAATGAGCTTAAATATGTTCCTTATCAATATGCTAATCTTCCAGTTGTAGGTGGATGGTATGGAACACAGGATGGTAGTTATGAGGAATTTATAGCTTCTGAACCTGATATGGTTATAGAATCTATTGATGAAGGTGGAGATGGAAATTTAGCTACTGTTCAAGAACGTCAAGATAAATTTGGGGAAATTCCTGTTGTTGCAGTTAATGACACAACTGATGTTGAAAAGGTAGATGGTTCAATAACTTTCATTGGAGAAGTTTTAGGAGCTAAGGATAATGCTAAAAAGTTAACAGATTTTAATGATAAGTATTTAAATGAGGTACATCAAAAATCTGCACAAATAACTGATAAAAAAACAGTTTATTATGCTGAAGGTAATGATGGTCTTCAAACTAATCCATCAAACTCAACTCATGGCCAATTGATTGATTTGGTAGGTGGTGAAAATGTAGCTAATTCACTAGCTCAAGGAAACACGACCTCAGGTATCCAAGTATCTATGGAACAAATTATTAAATGGAATCCTGATGTTATTATTACTACTAATCCTGATTTTTATGCAAAAATATATAATGATTCAAATTGGGCAAGTATCAATGCTGTTAAAAACCATGAAGTTTATTTATCACCACAATCTCCATTTAAATGGTTTGATAGGCCAGTTGGAGCAAATATGATTATTGGTGTCCCGTGGACTGCAAAATGTATTTATCCAGATCAATATAAGGATATTGACATGGTTGCTACTACTCAGGAATTTTATAGTGATTTCTATCATGTTGATTTAAGTAATGAGGAAGCTAAACAGATGTTGCTTGATTCAGGTCTTAAAGAGTCAAATTTATAAGGGATTCGTATGAATAATGAAAATAAGGAAATATTAAGTATTGTACTTTTAATTTTCCTCCCTATAATTCTTTTTTTCATATCTTTTTTAATTGGAAGATATCCAATTGATCCGGTTGATGTGATTAAAACTATCTTAAGTCCAATATTCCCAAGTTTAGAAGTATCTCAAACAATTACTACGATAGTATTTGAAATAAGATTGCCTCGTATAATAGGTGCATTAGTTGTAGGTGCTTCATTAGCTATGGCAGGTTCTGCATTTCAAGGAATATTTAAAAATCCATTAGTGTCTTCAGATTTACTTGGGGTATCTAATGGTGCCGGTTTTGGAGCAGCTTTAGCTATATTACTTTCTGGATTAAATATTGTAACTCAGATATTTGCATTTGTATTTGGATTAATTTCAGTAGCTATAACTTATTTAATCTCAAGGTCTTATAAAGATGGAGGGATATTAGTTTTAGTTCTATCTGGAGTAGCTATATCTGCGTTTTTTGGAGCTTTAGTTTCTGCAGTTAAATTCATAGCTGATCCAAATGATAAATTACCTGAAATTGTTTATTGGTTAATGGGAAGTTTAGCATCTATTACAGTTGATAAACTAATTATGATTTCAATTCCTATGATTATTGGTGTTGTTATTTTAATGTTACTTAGATGGTGTATTAACTTGTTAGCTATGGGGGATGAGGAAGCACAAGCATTAGGTTTGCATCCTTCAAGAACTAGATTAATTGTAATTGCAGCATGTACATTACTTACTTCAGCAGCAGTTTCTATTAGTGGTATTATTGGATGGTTAGGTTTAGTTATTCCCCATATGACTAGGATGATTGTAGGTCCTGATAATAAAATTCTTATTCCTGCTTCTTTAAGTTTAGGAGCTAGTTTCTTACTTTTAATTGATAATATATCAAGAGCAGTAATTTCAATTGAAATACCTATAGGAATATTAACGGCAGTTATTGGAGTTCCAATATTTTTATACTTACTTAGAAAGGGGTATTCACAATGGTCTTAGATGAAAAAATATTAGAAGTAAACAATATTTCATTTTCATATGATGATGAATTAATATTTGAAAACATTAGTTTTTCTATAAATAAAGGAGACGTGTTATGTATTCTTGGACCTAATGGGGCTGGAAAAACAACTTTAATTAAATGTTTGAATGGATTGCATGAAATTGATTCTGGTGAAATTTTAGTTAATGGTAAAAACATTAAAACATTATCCTTTTCTCAAATTTCTAAACATATTGGTTATATTCCACAGTCACATATTCCATCTTTTCCATTTACAGTATTTGATGTTGTTTTAATGGGTAGAGCACCTTATCTTAATCTAACTCAATCTCCTAAAAAAGAAGATGAAAAAATAGCTGAAAAATCATTGAAAACACTAGGGATATATGATTTAAAAGATAAAGAGTATACTAATCTTAGTGGTGGTGAAAGACAACTGGTATTTTTGGCTAGAATACTTACTCAACAGCCAGATATTTTAATATTAGATGAACCAACATCTCATTTAGATTTTGGTAATCAGATTAAACTATTAGAAATTGTGGATATGCTTGCAAACTCAGGGTTATCTATTATAATGTCTTCACATTTTCCAGATCATGCATTTTTAAGCTCTACTAAAGTAGCTATCATGAAAAATAAGAAATTAATAGATTTTGGAACTCCTGAAGATGTTGTAACTGAAAATAACTTAAAAGAAGCATATTCAATTGATGTTAAATTAATTGAATTAGATGAAAATAGAAAAATTTGTGTACCTATGAAAACAAACTTAAAATTAGAATTATGAGGTGATAAAAAATGATGACCGAAGAAGATTATGATGAACAATTAGCAAAAGCAGGAGATTTCCATGGGGAAATCTGTGGAGGAATAGCTATTGGAACTAAATTAGCTATGTATGGTTTGGATTTAATGGGAATGGAATTAAATCAAAGACATAAAAACTTAATTGTATTTTTAGAAATTGATAGGTGTATGGCTGATGCAGTTCAAGCTGTTACAAAATGTTCTATGGGTAAACGTTCATTAAAACAAATGTATTATGGTAAATTTGCAGTAACTTTCTATAATATGGATACTGGTGAAGCTTTAAGAGTGTCTGATGCTGATGCAAATAAACAAAATAAATCTAAAGAAACAAGAGAAGAAATGATTTATCGTTTCAGAGTCACTCCTCCTGAAGAATTATTCAATGTAGAAAAAGTTAAAGTTGAATTAACACCTTCTCAAATGCCAGGTAAACCTCATACTTCTGCATGGTGTTCTGTCTGTGGTGAAAAAGTAACTGATGGACGTCATTTAGTTAGAGGTGGAAAACCAATCTGTATTTCATGTGCAGAAGGTTCTTATTATGAAATAATTGATGATGAATAATTAAACCACTTTTTAGTGGTATTTTACTATTTTTTTTTAAAATAAAAAAAGTTAGATAGTAAAGAGATACTATCTATTTTGGAATTTCACTTTCAGGTACATTATAAGTGTATATTACTGATTTTGGTCTGTCTTCTTCAAATACTGAGAATCCTTCAATAATATTATTGGTGGAATCATAGTTTTCAGTTGAAAATCCAAATGTGGCTTTTCCTTGATGAACAACAACTTTTACTACTTCTTCTTTCTCTGTTTTGTAGTTTAATACGAAATATGTTGTTAAATCAGGAAGTTTATCAGCTACACTGCCATTATTGTAGAATGTTACTTCATATTTTCCTGGGGCTATACAACTTATGTTATATGGGATTAAAGTAGTATGGATTCTAGGACAAATAGTTCCAGGTCCAGTATTGTTTTCTCCCCATGTTGTGTATTTATTTGTTCCATACCAGTTAGGTCCTAATTGTAATTTTAATGTATCATTCCATTCACCAGGGCCATAAATTCCATTAGGATTAGCACTAACTTCTCCAAGAATTATTTGACTTGGTCCTTTTGCATTATTGTATATTGCATTATTCTCTACAATGAGTGTAGCTCCTGGAGCATAGGTGTAGTTCTCATTAACAGTTAAACCTTCAATTGTACTGTTTGAAATTTCATTACTTGTAATTTTGATTCCACTACAATTTTTAGCATCAATAAATACTCCCATGTAGTTATTATTAATTCTGTTATTTGTTACAGTTATATTTACTCCAGAATGTCTTATACTTATTCCATATCCATACGGGCCTTCAATCATAGTCATAGTATTGAATCCGATGTTGTATATAATGTTGTTGTCGTTGATTAAAGTGTTTGAATCATCTTTATCAAATTCAATTCCAAAGTTATTTCTAGTTATGGTATTTTTTTGAATGGAGTTATATTTAGCACTATTTAAGTAAATTCCATTGTAATAATATTGGATGTTATTATTTTCAATAGTTGTATTTTCAGAGTTTAAAATTGCAATACCATTTCCTGGAAGTAAGGTTTTACCTGTGTTGTAGTTTGCCATATTACTTTGATTTAATAAATTATTTAAGTTATTATTTTCAATCACTGTATTTTTGGCATTATTAATTATAATTCCAGACCCATTATTTCCATTAATGTTGAGGTTTTTAACTAAAACTCCATCAGCAACAATATTTAAAACACAAGTATTTAATTTTCCATTTAATGTAGTGTTCACATCACTTGTAAGAATAATACTTTTTGAAATATTTAAGGAAATATTGTTATACTCTTTTCCTGTAAATTTAATAGCTCCATTATTACTAATTGAATTTATTATACTTTGAATCTCGCTATTAGTTGCATTTTCTTTAATAAGAATTGTATTTAATACATTAACTTTAGCACTAGTAAATGCATTACCATAATTGATAGTTGCAATGTATTCTCCTGGATTTAAATTAATGTTTAATCTAGCGGTTCCATTTTCATCAGTAGTTCTATTATAGAATACTCCGTTAATATTAAAAGTTAAATTTACATTAGCTAAAGGACTGCCTTGACCATTAACTAATTTACCTTTTAAAGAATCAGAAATTCCAAAGAATTTTGTTAAATCAGAAGTAGTTAACACTGGTAAAACTGTAATATTATTTGAAACAAAACAATCATTGTATTGGGCAGTTATTATGTATTTCCCTGGATTTAAGTTGATGTTTAGGGTAGCTATTCCTTTATCATTAGTGGTTCTAGTGTAGAATACTCCATTAATATTGAATTTGACAGTTTGGTTAGCTATGGGATTTCCTTGATTATCAAGAGTTCTTATACTATATTGGCTAGCATTTTGGAAATATTTAATTAAATCTTTATTTTGATCCATATTTGCTTTTACAACAATGGTATTGGAAATAGATTCTTCAGTCACACTATTAGTACTTGTTATAATGTATTTTCCGGGATTTAAGTTGATGTTTAGGGTAGCTATTCCTTTATTATTACTCGTTCTAGTGTAGAATACTCCATTAATGTTCATAGTTACCTTGGTGTTTTTTAATATATTTCCAGTATTGTCAACGAGTTTTGGGTTGTATTGGGTGTTATTTCTAAAGATTTTTTCTACATCTTCAGCTGTAACTGTTGGAAGTACATTTATTGTACTGGTTAATTCTGTAGGGTTGTAATCATCATCTCCAGCATAACTTGCATTTATTTTGTACTCTTTATTTGAAATTAATCTGATAGTTATAGAAGCAATTCCATCTTTATCGGTTGTTCTAGTGTAAGTTTTACCGTTAATAGTTATACTTATAGTAGTATTAACAATTGCATTTCCATCATTGTCTTTTAATATGTATTTTAAAACATTACCATAGTAAATAGTGCTATTTTCAATATTTAAATCAGTATCTTTTGCATTGTTTGATGGGATATCAAAATCTGGTATTTCTAAATATGCGCATGGTCTTGTAGAAGAATTAGTGTAATCAATTGATCCATATCCTGGTCCAAGTGCAATTATTGTATTTTTACTTTCTTTAAATGTAGCATTTTTAAAGTTTGCAGTAGCAGTTCCGTTTATCATTTGTGAAATTTGGTAGATGTCTCTAGGTTTTATTGTACTACTGGTTCCTTCTTTATTTAAGAAGAAAGTTATATTTCCTACACTTAAGCAGTCAGCTACTTCTTTGTTATCTGCTCTAACTAAACTTATTTTATATACTCCTTTTGCTACTTTAATCATTTCTCCAAATACTAAATCTCTGGAACCATCTTTAAGAACTTTTGGTTCGTAGTAAGTACTTGGACAAAGTGTTTCCATGGAATATAAGTTACTTCCAACGTATATTATTCCAGTTTCTCCTTTTTCATTTTGCTGTGCAAATAAAGCTCTAGTTTTATGGTTTACTAATACATTGAAATTAATTTCTTGTGCTTGATAATTGTTAGCAAAACTTGCTTTGGTTTTATAAGTGTCAAACACTCCGTAATTTCCATTTTCAAAAATATAATTTCCATTTATTTTTAAACTAGTTACTGCACAATCAACGTATACTCCAGCACCATTGTTTGCTCTTTCTTGTAAAGTATTGTCTCTGTTATTCATTATAATATTGCTAATAATATTTACATTGTTTGCAGATTCAACAACAACTCCTTTCCATTTATTTCCAATAATATCGTTGTTTAATATGTTAATATTTTTATTACCCGTGCCAAGGTAAATTCCAGCATTATTATTTTTTTCAATTTTATTATTTGTAATAATAATAGAAGCGCTGTTTTCTAAGAGTATTCCTTTTTGAGAATATTTAATGTTATTATTTGTAATTGTAATTTGAGTTGCTTTTTTTAAGTATATTCCAGGACCATCACTTACTTCACTAATAGTATTATTGGTTATTTGGATGTTTTTTGCACCGTTTATGTAAATTGCATATGGATCAACATTACCATTTTTTCCAGCATTATTTATAAGTGTAAATCCGGAAAGAAGTGATCCTGAAGATGTTGGTCCAAAGTAAAAGATTCCTACACCATCAGATCCTGTAGTGTGTGATGGACATGCAGACATGGTTGTTCCTACATTACTTATTATTGTTAAGTTTTTATTTACTACAAAATGACAGTGTTCATAGTTTTTACCAGTTATTTCTATGGTGTCACCGTCAACTGCTTTATCGATTGCTTCTTGTATTGTTGGGTCTGTCATCTGATTTTGTGAAGAACCATCAACAACATATTTAGTTCCCAATACTTCATGTGTATCTGCCTGATTTATTACACTAGCATCGCTAGTACTATTATCTGTAGCACTAACTCCTTGTGCGAATGCAAATAACATGAAAATACATAAAATTAATATTATTTTTTTATTCATACTATTTACTCTCTTATAAATTCTAGTCATATTCAGCGATATGATTAATATTAATTATCATATCTATTGTTATATATGTCTTATCTTTTGAAATGAGAGTAATAGGGTAATTATATAAAAGTAGTTGTTTTTATTTCTTTAAAGATTAAAGTTGTTTTTTTAAAAAAAGAAAAAAGTAAGAGGTTGTAAAAACCTCTAAGCTTTATTATTAATAGTTATGTTGTTTCCAACTTGGTATCCATTCCATTCAGAAGTTATGATGTATTTTCCAGCGTTTAAGTTAATAGATAAACTTGCAACACCGTTTGCATCAGTAGTTTTGTTGTAGAATACGCCGTTTACATTGAAAGTTACATTTTGGTTAGCTATAGCTTTACCGTTACCGTCTAAAACAGTAGCATTGAATTTGCTTCCGTCTTTGAAAGTCATGTTTAAGTCAGAAGTTTGTAAAGTAGGAATTACTTTAACAGAATTACCTACTGCGTAATCTTCGTAGATTGAAGTAATAATGTAATCTCCTGGACGTAAGTTAATAGCTAAACTTGCAGTACCGTTTGCATCAGTGGTTCTAGTGTAGAATACACCATTGATGTTGAAAGTTACATTTTTACCAGCTACAGGTTTACCTTCGATATCAACTATGGTTGCGGTAAATTTGGTACCGTTTTTGTAGTATAATTCAATATCGGTAGTGATAACATTACTTTCTACAGTTACAATTTCTGCACATTCGATAGTGTCGTTACCATCTTGGTAAGTTGCGATTACAGCGTAGTTTCCAGCTCTGAGGTTGATTTTGATAGTAGCAGTACCATTTTCATTAGTGGTTCTAGTGTAAGTTACACCATTAATGTTGATTGAAATAGTAGCGTTTTCAATTGGGTTACTATCTGCATCAAGTAAAGTGTATTCAAGAGAATCTTCTCTGTAAATGATAGTTTCTGCAATATCTAAAGTAGTTTTACCGATAACAGTTACATCAATATCTTTTTTACATGCGTTGTAAGTGTATCCGTTTACAGCAACATCTGATCCTGCGTAAGCTATACTTAAAGTCCAGTTTCCAGCGCTTAATCCTTCTATACCAAATACACCGAAGTCATCAGTTGTAGTTGTGAAAGTTTCGTTAATACCAGTGTCTTCGTTAATTGCAGTAATGGTAATGTTTGCGTTAGCAATAGCAATTCCATTTGCACTGACTAATTGCATGTTTATGATTTCTCCACTATTAATGGTAGTTTCTGGAGCTTTAATTTCAGTATTTAAGTTGATAGGAGCAATAATGTAAGTTCCATTTTCTCCACCCCATGCAGCATCCATGAAAGTTACAGGAATAATTCCGTCAGCATAAGTGTTGTTTGCAACAGTTATAGTTCCAAGAGGGAGTAATGGACCACCTTGGCTGTATATGTATACTGCAGTGATGTCTTTTGCGTCACTACCTTCAGCAGCTTGGAAATCATTGTTTGTGATAGTAATAGTTTCAATAGTACTTGGAGCACCGTGTGCAGTGTTACCTTGTTCTATGTAAATTGGAGTAGAATCTTTGTTAGTAATAAAAACGTTGTTGTTTATTACAGTTTCACCAGCAGCTTTAACAAGACCTAAGTCGTATACTTTACTGTTTTTGAAAGTGTTACCTTCAACAACAACTCCTCTTACTCCTCCACCGTAGAATACACCGTACCATACGTTTTCGAAGGTGTTGTTAATGAATTGGAAGTTGTTTTGAGCACCAGATGCTATAGATACACCATCAAGGAGGTCGTCTCCAAAGTAACAATTAGAGATAATTGTGTTGGATCCACCCATGATGTTTAATGCTTTGGTACCGGTTTCTTTTTTACCTAATCCGATAGTTTTTGCATTAGTAGCTCCTACAAATGAACAATTGTCAATAAGAACTCCATTGTTTCTACCAGAGTAAACTCCAGAGTTACTGTTTTTGAAAGTACAATTCATAACACTAATGTTTTTTGCATTTTGTACTTCAATTGCACGTCCGTTCCATAAGGAAGTTACAACTTGAGCAGTAGTTTTGTTGGTTTTTTTATCAGTAACATTTTGAGTAGTGGTTACACTTACATCAAAGTTAAAGTTTTTGAAGGTAGTTCCATCAACACTACTTTCTTTGTTGTCAGTAACAAACCCATTGTCACAGAGTATGGTAGCATTGTTACCATCAAGAATTAATTGGTGGGTTATTTTAATAGCACCGACAGCAGCTGTTTGATTTTCAGGTCCATGCCAATTGTATTTTCCGTTTTCAGCAAATTTAATTATGTCTCCAGGATTGGATTCATCAATTATTTTTTGTACTTCATCGACAGTTGCACCATCTTTTACATCGCGAACCGTTGGTTGAGAAGTACCGTTATCAGCACTTATTACTCCACTCATATCAATATCTGAAGTTTGTACAGCTTCAATTTGTTCAGAATCGGATGCTACATTAATAGATTGAGTAGCAACATCTTCTGTAGCTGAAACCACAGATAATGAAATAGCAGCAATAAGAACTATTAATAATGATACTAAAATCTTATTGTTTATTTTCATTTTTAATTTCTCTCCATAAAGTTTGTAAATTAGCTAATAACATTCAACGACACAACACTCATTTACTATCGTCAAACAATTATTAGTATTGTAAATTTATATTCTTAATTACTATATAACTATTTATCTTTTGTTTTTGTGGACTTATCAATAATAATATTTATATATTTTTTAGTTTTTATGATGAATAAATGATAATAGTTTAATTTTTTTATATTTTAATTAAATAAATTTGATTAATTTATTAAGAAATAATGTAATAATTAAATTACATACTTATATATATTAGTATTCGATATAATCAGATATATAATTACAAGTTCTACTGTAATTACATTGAGTAGTTTGAAAGGAGGTGAAAAGTTTATGGTTAAAAAAATATTTTTCATTTCGATTTTAATATTGGTTCTGTCAGTAAACATAGTTGCTGCTGAAGATACAAATAATACATCTGTAGATGGTGTGTCTCATGAAAATGTATTGGAGAACATTGAAATTGATTATGTTCAGTTAAATACATCAGATATGTCAGTATTTTCTAAAGGTGAACCTTATAATGTTACCCTTAGTTATGATGATGGAACTCCTGTTTTCAATAAAACTATTAGTTTTGAAATTAATGGTGTTAAATATGATAAATTAACTAATAATCAGGGTGTAGCTAGTTTAAATATAAGATTAAATCAAGGAACTTATGTTATTTCTACTAGTTTTACTGATGATTATGGTAGGAGTTTAACTCAGCAAAATCATGTTTATGTATCTGATATTAAAGGAACAGTAATTCCAGAAAATTTATCAAATATTGAAATCCAAAAAATTATTGATTCTGCAAAAGCAGGTGAGAATATAATTTTTGCGGGTAAAAACTATAATGATATTTCATTAACAATATCTAAAAATCCAGTAAATATTTATAGTAATGTTAAATCCATTTTAAATGGAAATTCTAAAAGCCCAGTATTTACAATTAAATCATCTAAAGCTAGTGGAACTCTCATTTATAATTTGATTATTCAAAAGGGTTCTCATGGTGTTTTAATAGATAGTGCTAATAATATTACTTTACTTAAAAATGATATTGTTCAAAATGGTTATGGCGTTAGTGTAAATAGTGCTAATAAAGTAGGTATTGTAGGTAATTTAATTTTTGATTCTACTAAATGTGCTGTTTATCTTTATGATTCCACTAATACTGATATCTACTCTAATTGTATTTCTAATAATGATGAAGGTATACATTTTGATAAATTTGTTAAGTATACTAATATTTCTAATAATCAGTTAGTATATAATAAGAATTATGCAATAAATTTTGAAGGATCAGGTCCATACACAACAGTTACTTTTAATAATATTTCATTTAATGAAAATGGAATAAGTGTCAATTGTGAAGGTGATAAGAAATTATTCATTGAAAACAATGCAATCTTAGATAATGAAGTTAATGGTGTGTATATAGGTGAAGGTTATGTTAAATCTTCTTCTTCAGAATTATCTGGAATACGTAATAATGTAGTTATGCGTAATGGTGCATTTAATATTCTTGGAAGAGACAGTGATTACAAATCAATTAAACTTGGTCCAGTTCTTGCAGATGGAAATCATTCTTCTGGAACTAAAGTTTGCTCAAAAATCCAGGCACAATTATTAGGTTTCAATGTTGATCAAATAGGTAATGATACTTTAAGTGTAAGTGTAGATGGTATTGAAGCTGATTTCAATGTAAAAATGTCTTTAGATGGTGGTTCAACTTGGATTTATCCAAAATTTAGCAATGGTAAGGCTCTTATTCATGTTAGTAATAGGGAGGGTAAGGTTGTTTTTGATTATATGAACAGCGATCAAAAAGATTATTCTTATCAATTATCTGATTATAGTCCATATGTCAAACCAACTTATCCACAGTCTCCAGTTGATCCAACAAAACCTATTAATCCACCAACTCCTAGCAGTCCTACTGATGAGGATTCAAGTAGTGGAAATGGGACTTCAACTGATGGTCGACAAGGTCAAGGTTCTGCAACAAGTTCTGTTAATGGTGGATTTAGTGATGGTTCTTTAAGTGTAGCTGGAAGTAATTCTGCTTTGGTGTCTTCTTCTTCAACTTCACAAAGTTCTACTTCTGCAAGTCAGATAGGAACAACTTCAAGTCAAACTGTTGAGTCAACTGATGATCCATCTCAATCTGTCTCAAAAGTAATTGATATTGATGAAGAAGTTGTTAGGATTGCTGGAATAAGTATATTAATATTATTGATAATTGCAGTTATCGGTTTATATTATAGAGATGATATAAAATCAATGATTGAAAAGAAAAATGGTAAATAACCAATTTTTCTACTTTTTACTTTTTTAAAAACTTTGCGACATGTTTATATATTCATGTTGTAAATATTATTACTCATAATAAAGAGTTAATGAGCTGTTGAAATGTTAAGTTTATTTGAAGGATATTTATTAATATTTGTTGCATTGTTTGCAGTTAATATGGGTCTTTTTTTAGGTAATTTTAAAATTAATAATCTAAAAGCAATATCTGTTGCAATAATATCTGGGATTTTGTTAATTGTTGTTAATTATGTGTCTAGCTATTTTAAAGTGTTGTTTTCATTTTTAACAGGTGATTTTGGATTTTTATTCTTGGTTGTCTCTGTTTTATTATTTGTTTTAACTTGGATTTATTTGAAAAAAGAGAATAGCTTGAAAAAAATTACTTGTATAACTACTATTTTATTTTATATTGTTATATTGTGCATAGATTCCCATATTTTTGCATTTTCATTGTTTAACAGCTTATTATTAACTTTATTTTTAGTTATAATAATGTTTGTAGTTTATCAACTTTCTAAATTATTACTTTATGCTAAAAGAGAGTATCTCCTTATTGTTGGGGAGTATATGATTTTAGAATCAATTTTAATTTTTATTTTAGGGTTAACTTACTGGTCTGTTAAAGAATTGGATTATAGTATGTTTAGTTCTTATTTAATTTTAACTCCAACGTATCAGGTTGTGTATGTTATTATTTTAATAATTTTTATTTTGATTTTAGGATTATATTATAATGATAAACAGTTGAAAAAAAGATAAGAGGTAATTTATGATAATTCAAGGAACTGAAACATTATCCTCATTTATTCATATAATATCTGAGAGTTTATTAACCCCAGTAATGATATTACTTGTGATTTTTTTAATTGTTGTAATATTATGTATTGGTGGACTTATTAATGAACGTATTTCAAGAAAACCAATTAGTTCTGAAGATTTAGAAAGCTTAATTCGTAATATTTCATTTTCACAGTCTCCAGGTGAAATTGAACAATATGTTAATGAAAGTAATTTATTTGAATACCAGAAAAATGTTCTTATTAAAATAGCTAATAATCATGATATTGGTTGTGAAGCTAGGAAAGCATTAGCTAGTGAATTGATTTCTGCTGAGGAAACAAAATTAATCAAAAGTACTAATAAAACTGATATTCTTGTAAGGGTTGGCCCTATTTTGGGTCTTTTAGGAACTTTAATTCCTTTAGGTCCAGGTTTAGCAGCTTTAGGTTCTGGAGATATTTTTTCATTAGCTGAGGCATTAACTGTTGCATTTGATACTACTGTTACTGGTTTAACTATTGGAGCTTTAGCTTATTTAGTATCTAAATTTAAAAAACAATGGTATGAATCAGATTTAATTAATTTGGAAACTATTGCTGAAGCTGAATTGGAAGTTTTAAATAAAAAGTGAGTATTATGATTAGGAAAAGACGTAGAATTAGTGAGTCTTTAGATGATGATCCTATGAGTGGGATATCTAATTTATCTGATGCAATGTTGGTTCTTGCACTTGGATTTTTAATTTTTGCTATCATGGCATTATCTGCAAATCCAGAGATGATATCTCAAACACCTACTACTCAGGATGTTTCAAGTGCAGATACATTTGAACAGAATTATACTGATTCTGGTGGTATGGAAAATAGTGGATATAGTGAAGTAGGTAAAGTTTATGAAGATCCAACTACTGGTAAGTTAGTAATGGTATCAGGTTAATTTTATCCTTTTCTTTTTTTATATTTTAACAGAGTATTTTGTTTTATCTATTTTTTAATGCTTTTTTTATTGTTTTAGGTTATTCAAAATTAATCAGGTATAACGAAGTTTATTATTTTGAAATTATTTTAAAAATCCTATATTAAATTTTTTATAATTATAAAAAAGACAATATATTATATTATTTTTGATAAATATTTATTTTAAATTTTTATTTGATTTTTTTAGTAATTTTAATTAATATTTTTCTAAAAAAAGTAGATTTTAACGATATGAAAACTATTTATAATGATTTATCATTATATATACATTTTGTCGGTGGATATATTTAAAGATTACTTTTTAAGGGAAATAACAAATCCTTTTTATAATAAAACATATATGTATAGTCATAATACTATGAGTTAAAATTTAAGGGAGATTTCATAGATATTATAATATTTTTTTGCAAATGAAAAAATATGATGAGGTTGATATTAATGAGTTCTTTTAAAAGTCCTGTAGATACAGCAAAAACTGTATCTTCAATAGGTGGAACAAAAAATTCCGCAAAAGTTCTTAATGTAATATTATTGTCCTTTTTAGCAGGAGCATATATTGCATTTGGTGGATTGTTGGCTGAAGTGGCTAATTCAGGAATGCTTGCAGCAGGTTGTCCTCTTGGATTATCTAAATTTGTATTTGGTGCTGTGTTCCCTGTTGGTTTAATGCTTGTTGTACTTGCTGGATCAGAATTATTCACTGGAAATGTTATGTATATGGTTATGGGTGTTTTAGATGGTAAAGCATCTGTCGGGGGTCTTTGTAAAAATTGGGTCCTCAGTTGGGTATTTAACTTTGTAGGTGCTTTATTTGTCGCTTATGTATTAGCATATATGAGTGGTATTGCTACTGATCCTGTAATTGCTGCAGGTGCTACTAAAGTCGCAACTGCAAAAGTTGGATTATCTTGGGATGTAGCACTCATTAGAGGTATTGGTTGTAATTGGCTTGTTTGTTTAGCTGTATACTTAGCATTAGCATCTGATGATATTATTGGTAAAATATTTGGTATATGGTTCCCAATCATGGCATTTGTAACTATTGGATTTGAGCACAGTGTTGCAAATATGTTCTTTATTCCATTAGGTATATTCTTAGGTGCTGATGGTGTAACTTGGGCATCTGCTCTTGGAAACATTATTCCTGTAACTATTGGAAATATTATTGGAGCAGCAATATTTGTAGGTTGTATTTATTATATAACTTACCTTAAAGATGCAAGTTAGATTGTAGAAAACTTTTAAAAAATAAGAAGCATATGCTTCTTATTAATATTTAATTTAATATAAAAGAAATAAAAAAATTTTGGAGATTATAAAATGGTTGAGATTAAATATGTCCCAACAATTTGTCCATACTGTGGTACTGGATGTGGGCTTAACTTCGTTGTAAAAGATGATAAAATTGTAGGTGTTGAGCCATATAAAAGACACCCTGTAAATGAAGGTAAAGTATGTCCAAAAGGTAACTTTGGATATGAATTTATTAATAGGGAAGATAGGTTAACATCTCCGTTAATTAAAGAAAATGGAGAGTTTAGGGAAGCGTCATGGGATGAAGCATTAGATTTAGTTGCAAATAAACTTAAAGAAGTGTCTGATGAAGATCCTAATAAAGTAGGATTTTATGCATGTGCTCGTTCACCAAATGAAAACATTTATATTACTCAAAAATTAGCTAGGGTAGCTTGTGGTACTCAAAATGTTGATCATTGTGCACGTATATGTCACGGACCTACTGTAGCAGGACTTGCTACTACATTTGGTTCAGGAGCTATGACTAATGGATTTGACAGTATTAAAGAAGCAGATTATATATTCTGTATTGGTTCAAATAGTATGGAAGCACATCCATTGTTTGGGCGTAAATTAATACAAGCTCAAAAAAATGGAGCAAAATTAGTTGTTTTGGATCCTAGATACACACCTACTGCTAAAATTGCAGATGAATATGTTCAATTTGAAACAGGTACTGATGTAGCATTAATGAATGGTATGATTAAAGTTATTATTGATAATGACTTACAAGATGATGAATTCATTAAAAACAGAACAAAAGGTTTCGATGAACTTAAAGAAACAGTACAAAAATACGACCTTGAAACTGTATCTAAAATCACTCATATTTCACCAGAAACTATTGAAGAATTAGCTATTGAATATGCTAAAGCAGATAAAGCAGCTATTGTTTATTCATTAGGTATTACTGAACATTCTCATGGAGCAGATAATGTAATGTCTACTGCTAACTTAGCTATGTTAACAGGTAATATTGGAAGACAAGGTACAGGTGTAAATCCATTAAGAGGACAAAACAATGTACAAGGTGCTTGTGATATGGGTGCATTACCTTCTGACTATGTAGGATACAGAAAAGTAGCAGATCAAGAAACTACTGACTGGTTTAATGAGTATTATGGAACAAATCTTCCTGCAAAACCTGGATTAACATTAGTGGAAATGATGAATGCAGCTCACTCAGGTGATTTAAAAGTATTATATATTCATGGAGAAGACCCAGTACTTTCTGATGCAGACATTCAACATACTAAAGAAGCATTAGGAAACTTAGAAATGTTAGTTGTTCAAGATTTATTCTTAACTGATACAGCACAATGTGCTGATGTTGTTTTACCTGCAGCAGGTTGGGGTGAACAAGAAGGAACATTTACAAATGGTGAAAGAAGAGTCCAATGTTTACATAAAGCTCAAGAACCACCTGAAGGTGCTATGTTAGATTGGAAAATCATGGAAGAAATCGCTGTTAGAATGGGAGTTCCAAGAGAAAAATTCCACTATGAATCCTCTGAAGAAATCTTTGATGAAATTAGGGAATGTGCACCAATCTTTGCAGGTATGAACCGTGAAAGATTAGATACTCCTGAAGCTCTTCACTGGCCATGTCCATCTGTTGATGATCCATGTCAACCATTAATGCACAAAGATAAATTTGCACATCCTGATGGATTAGGTGTATTCCAACCATTGGAACACAGAGGTCCTGTAGAAGTTCCTGATGAAGAATATCCATTATTATTAACTACTACAAGGGTTTTATTCCATTATCATGCAGCTATGACTAGAAGATGTAAAACTTTAGATAATGAAGTTAAAACAGGATTTATAGAAATAAACACTGAAGATGCAAAAGAATTAGGAATTATCAATAATGAAATAGTTAAAGCTAGTTCCAGAAGAGGAGAAATTGAAATTCCTGCAAGAGTAACTGATGACATTAAAAAAGGTATTGTAAATATACCTATGCACTTCACTGAATGTGCTGCTAACATGTTAACTAACTCTGATTCTTTCGATCCAAAATGTAAAATGGTAGAGTTAAAAGCTTGTGCTATTAAAGTAGAAAAAATTGAGGAGTAGATTCAAATGGCTGTAAAAAATAGTGACATGTATTATGCATATTCTAACAACGAAGCTATTAAAGAAAAAGGAGAATATGGTGGAGTAGTTACAACTATTATGAAATATCTTTTAGAAAATGATATTGTTGATGGTATTGTAGCTGTAAAAGAAGGAGTTGACTTGTATGATGCAATTCCTTGTCTTATAACTGATCCTGAAGAAGTTATTAAAACTGCAGGTTCCATTCACTGCGGTACCGTAAATTTAGCTAGTTTCATATATAAATACTTAGATGGTTGTAGAGATATGAAAATAGCGGTTACTTGCAAACCTTGTGACGCAATGTCTATAAGGGAATTGATGAAAAAGGGCAAAATCATCGAAGACAATGTCATAATGGTTGGAGTAAATTGTGGTGGAACATTACCTCCGGTTCCAACCATGCAAATGATTAGAGATGTATATGAGTTAGATCCTAAAGATGTAATTAAAGAAGAAATTGCAAAAGGTAAACTCATTATGGAAACTGCAGAAGGGGAAACAGGATTTGGTATTGAAGACTTAGAAGAACAAGGAATGGGTAGAAGAGAAAACTGCCAAAGATGTGATTTAAAAATACCAAGTAATGCAGATTTAGCATTAGGTAATTGGGGAGTAATAGGTCCTTTAGCTGGAAAAGCTACTTTTGTAGAAGTATTCTCAGATAAAGGTGCAGAAGTCCTTGATAAAGTTGTTGAATCAGAATTAATCAATGTTGAAGAACCAATTGAAAAAGGAATTGCAATAAGAGATAAAATTAATAATTTCATGCTTTCAGCATCTGCAAAGAAAAAAGAAGAAGATTATGCTGGCACTACTGGAGATATTATTGATGTATTTAAACAATATGAAGATGAATTCTCTAAATGTATGAAATGTTATGGTTGTCGTGAAGCATGTCCATTATGTTTCTGTGATGATTGTTGTCTTGAAGCTGAAGGTCCTGAATGGGTACCTGGTGGATACACTCCTGCAGCTCCATTCTTCCATTTAACTCGTATGGTACATATGGTAGATTCATGTACTAACTGTGGTCAGTGTAGTGAGGTTTGTCCTTGTGAAATACCTGTAGCTAAAGTATGGAGTACAGTAAATAATAAAATCCGTGATACTTATGGTTATCTCCCTGGATTTGATACTGGAGCCCATATTCCACTTACAGAACACAAACCAAAAAATAATTGGAAAAAATAGAGTTTTAAACTCTATTTATTTTTTTTAAATAGTATAAGGTTCTCGTTTATTAATTCCTTTTATAAAGATTTCTTTTAATTTTTCATCTGATTCATTTTTACGTATATATGAAATTAATTCTACTAGATTATCATTTCTAAGCAAACAGGGTTTTATTTTCCCATCAGGAGTTATTCTTAATCTAGTACAGTTTGCACAAAAATCGCTGTTGTCAATTGGTTTTACTATTTCGATTTCTCCACCATCAATGAAGTATTTCTTACGATTTTGCATAAAGTCACGTGTTTTAACATCATCACAGATATTAAGTAATTTTTCACTAATTGAATCTAAATTATAATGGTATTCTTTACTAAATTTTTCATCATCACAATTTTCACTGTTCATTAGTTCAATAAGTTGAAGTATTATTCTATTTTTTTTACAAAATTCGAACATGTCTTTTACTTCATTTTCGTTTATTCCTTTCATTAAAACCATATTAATTTTAACTGGATAAAGTCCAACTTCAATTGCTTTTAATACTCCTCTTTTTGCAGAATTGGCTAAATTTTTAGTAGTGATTTTTTTATAGGTTTCAGGATTTAAAGTATCTAAACTAATATTTACTCTATTTAATCCTGCATCTTTTAGATCTTTAGCATATTTTTCAAGTAATGTCCCGTTTGAAGTAATGGAGATATCTTTAAAATTAAGACTAGCTATTTTATTTACAATTTCAACTATGTCTTTTCTAAGTAAAGGTTCTCCACCTGAAAGCCTTATTTTTTGAACACCAATATTTTTAGCTATTTTGCAGATTCTATAAATTTCATCAGCATTCATTTCATCTTCTGATGTAATCATGCCGTCGTGATGACAATATAAACAATTTTCATTACATCTATTAGTTACTGTAATTCTTAAAGAAAGTATAGGTCTTTCATATTTGTCTTTAATAGCAGTTATATTCATAAAATCATTTTTTAACAGTTATATCTATATTTTTGATTTCATTGATGTCAAGTTCTCCAAGTTTTAAAGATTTAATCATGCCAAATATTGTTTCTTTTAGGATACCTTTTACAAATGTGTTTATTTCAACATTTTTATTATTTACTTCAAGATTAACTTCACTTTTTTCTAAATTATCTTGATTTATTTCTGAAATGTTGATTTTTGCAAGTTTAGCAGTTTCATCAGTATTTAAAGAATTAATCATTCCAAATACTGTATTTGCAACAAAATTGTTAGTATGATGATTTAAACTAATTTGTTTATTATTTATCAAAACATTAGCTTCAACTTTCGGGTTTAAATCAATGTTATCTTCGTTGTTTATTATTAGTTCGACTTTATTAATATTTTTTACTCCATATTCTTCGATATGCAATGTTTTTATTATTCCAAGTAGTGTTTTTTTAATAAAATCACTAACAAATTCATTTAAACCAATAACTTTGTTATCAATAGACATAAATGTATCAACTTTGTCTAAGTCGTTGGTTTTTATGTTTCCTTTTATAATTTCTTTAGCTATTGAATCACCATCACTAAATCCACATTCATCTAAGAATAATGTGTCAACAATATCATGTCCTTTTTTTTCAATAAGATCTACTAAATCAGATACTCCTTCGGGAGTTATTGAAAATGAATCTATTTCTGCTATGGTGTATTCATCAACTACATCTAGAGATGTTACGATT
Source organism: uncultured Methanobrevibacter sp. (assembly GCF_934746965.1). Taxonomy (NCBI): domain Archaea; kingdom Methanobacteriati; phylum Methanobacteriota; class Methanobacteria; order Methanobacteriales; family Methanobacteriaceae; genus Methanobrevibacter; species uncultured Methanobrevibacter sp. The sequence goes on from NZ_CAKVFS010000005.1 coordinate 150,676, forward strand.
TTAGGATAATTATAACTTTTAAAACCTTCAATTACTACAAAATCTATATTGTCCATAAATTTGATTAAAAATAGTAGTCTATTTAAATCTAGAATGTCTTTAACATTAAAAAAAGAAGTGGATCCGATTCCAACAACAACATTTGATCCTGCTAATTTATGTCTCCATGTATCAGTATGTTCTCGATCCATTTCCATTTCATGATGGGAGTGCTTTATAGAAGCTACATTATGTCCTCTTCTGGTAAGTTCTTCAATAATTTTCACAGTTAATGATGTCTTTCCTGTATTTTTTCTACCTACTACAGATACAATTTTCATAGTAAAACCTCATTATTATATTATTTGTTTGCATCTTTATTATTAATGAGTGTGTAGTTACTACACATTTTTCCAAATTTTAGCTTTTCCTTAATTTTTTGTAAATTTTATAATAATTTTTTATATTTTATTATTACTTTTTTAAGAAAATTATCCGATATTACTTTTTTTCAAATCGTATATTGTACTTTATTTTGTTATTTAATTAATTTTAGTAATTTTTATCTTAATTTAATTGTTAGAATCGATTACTTTTTTAATTTAACTTTTTATATCTTTTATTTAATTTTTTTTGTTGTAGTATTAGCACAGTAATATATATTATTTTCGACTTGAGTCTAGTAGGCAAGTATATATTAATAATAAACAAAACTTTATATCATTACACATGGTGGTTGATATGCCAAAACATATTGCATCTGGTTTGAAATATTTAGCTGCTGTAAAGCTAAAAGAACAAGGTGAAAACCAACAAGAAATCGCTAATGAGTTAGGTATTGATAGGTCTACAGTGTCCCATTATTTAAATGGCAGTAATTTATCATGGAATTCTATAGACGTAGCTAAAACTATCACGGAATTAACTCCTGGAGATTTCTTAAGAATGACTGTTGCAATATTTGATGAACCTGAACAGTGTCGTAAAATTGTGTCTATTTGTAATGAAAGAGAATTTGATGCTGTTGTTTCAGATTCATGTATAGGTTGTGGCTTGTGTGTAAGCATGTGTTTCATGAAAGCTATTAAATTAGAATCATTAAAAGCACATGTAGACTCCATACAATGTTGCGGTTGTCAGTTTTGTAAAGATGAATGCCCAACGAATTCTATAAAAATTTTGGAGATTTAATAATGATTAAAAATAAAAAAGAAGCTATAGACAATAACTTTGCTATTACAAGGGCAGCTGAAGAAGTAAGAAAGTTGTCTTTTAATGACCAAATTTGTCTTGGATGTGGAGTTTGTGAATCTACTTGTCCAGTTGAGGCAATTACATTAAATCCAATTGCTGTAGATGCTCGTCACAGACGTTCCAATGATATTTATTTCAGTGGTCATGAAAAAATAGCACAAAATTTCCATGCTGAATTTGATGTTCAAAAAATTAGCATTGATGAAAATAAATGTGTTTTATGTGGTATGTGTAGTGGATTATGTCCAATAGATGCATTAGTTTTAACTATTGATGATGTTCCAATTAGAGAAATTGAAGCATATCCTCATTACAATTCTTATTCTAAAATCAATGATGATAAGTGTATTTACTGTAAAAGATGTGAAACTGCATGTCCTCAAGATGCAATTACTGTCATGAGAAAATTACCAGAACGCCAAAACTTAGTATCTGGTGAAATTAGTGTAAGTGATGATGATTGTGTTTACTGTGGTATCTGTCAAGAATTATGTCCTGCAGAAGCAATTGTAGTAGATAACACTACTGGTGAAGAATCTATTGTAATTGATAAAGAAAAATGTGTTTACTGTCTTGTTTGTAAAAGATCTTGTCCTACTCATGCAATTAGTGCAGTATGTAGAGCATGTTCCTATGGTGAATATGATTTCAAAGCTGAAAATGAAATTACTACTGGTAGTTCAGTTATTGATGATGAACTTTGTGTATACTGTGGATGGTGTGAAGGTGTCTGTCCAACTGATGCTATTGAAACTAATAAACCATTCCAAGGTACTTTAGAAGTTGATCAAGAGGCATGTCAAGCATGTGGTGCTTGTGTAGATACTTGTCCATGTAATGCTTTAGCATTCCCTGTTTCTAGTGGTCCAGGTCAAAGATTAAATCTTATTACTAAACATGATCAATATTGTATCCGTTGTAAAGCTTGTGCTAAAGCATGTCCAAATGGAGCTATAACTGTTACAAGGACTGAAATAGACCATACTCCTATCAAATCTGTAACATGGCTCAATGCATTCGATGCAATTAAAAATTAAGGTGATTTAATGGAACTTAAAGTTAATCAAGATAATTGTTTAGGATGTGGAATTTGTGTAATTGCATGTCCTGTTAATGCAGCTATTAGTCCTGAAAATGCAGGTGGTAATGGTGCTAAAACTGATGAAGTAGTTATTATGGTCGAAAATGGATTCATTAAAATCTTCTCACCAGATAAATGTGAATTATGTGGAACTTGTCAAATGTTCTGCCCAGTAAATGCTATATGGATTGAATAGGAGGAATAATTAATGCATTATGCTAATACTTATTTATCAAAACCTGTTGTTCCTGATGTAGAAATTGTTGGTGATGGAAAGACCAAAGTACTCAAATGTATGTTAAATACAGGGTCCGATATTTATCAAGGAGCTTGTAAAAAAAGAGGTTCTACATTAAAAGAAGAATATAAAAATGCTTCTGGAACTTGTTATATGGACCCAAGGGATATGGGTAAATTAGGTGTAAAAAATTGGGATACTGTCCTTGTTAAAACTGAATGGGGAGAAGTTGTAGTAAATGCTGCAGTATCTAGAGATGCACCTCACGAAGGAACTGTTTTCATTTGTAAAGGTCCTTGGGCAAATACTGTTGTAAGTCATGATACTTACTGTTGTTCTGACCCAACTTACAAAGGTGTTCATTGTACTGTCGAAAAAACAGACAGAAAAGTATTACTCATGGCTGATTTAATGAGATGGGTATACAAAAAATATGTTGATTCCGACGATGACGATGTTGTTGAAAATATGGAATCATTAGGAGAAAGACCAGTATATAAAGGTCGTAAATGGGAGGAGTTGATTGATCATGACATATGAGCCACCTATAACTGATTATGATTACATTGTAGAAAATTGTACTTGTGCATTCTGTGGATGTAATTGTGATGATTTAGATTACTTAGTTAAAGATAACCATGTTGTTGCTGTAAGACACGCTTGTAGATTAGGTGCAAGTAAAGTTATGGAAGATATGGATCAAAGATTAGTAGTTCCTATGATTAGGGATGAAGATGGAGAACTTATGGAAGTAGATTGGGACACTGCTTTAGATAAAGCTGCTGAATATATTGCTAATTCTATTAGACCAGTATTCTACGGTTGGTCTGAAACTTCCACTGAATGTATGAAAGAAGGATTAGAATTAGGGGAATATATTGGTGCTGTTTTAGATAATCAAGCTACTATTTGTCACGGTCCAAGTTTACAAGCTGTACAAAATGCAGGTTATCCTATTCAAACCTTAGGGGAAGTTCAAAACAGGGCAGATATGGTTGTTTACTCTGGAAGTAATGCAATGAACTCTCACCCAAGACATGCAGCTCGTTATGCTATTTTCTGTAGGGGATACTTCAGACAAAGAGGAAGATTCGACAGAACTGTTGTAACTATGGATCCAAAATTCTCTGATACTGCTAAAATTTCTGATAAATGGATTGGATTCGAACAAAATGGAGATTATGGTTTTTACAATGCAATTAGAGCAGTATTAAGAGGAAAAGAAATATATCAAGATTCTATTTCTGGAATTCCTAAAGAAGATATTTATGAATTAGTAGAAGAAATGAAAAGTGCTGAATTTGGTGTTCTTTTCTTTGGTTTAGGATTAACTCACACATTATCCAAACAAAGAAACATTGATATCGCTATTAAAATGATTCAAGACTTGAACAAATATAGTAAATGGGGTCTTACTCCGATGAGGGGACACTTTAATGTAAATGGTTTCAACATATTCATGGCTTTCGAAACTGGATTTGCATTTGGTGTTGACTTCTCTAGGGGTTACACTAGATACATGTTAGGAGAAACTAACACTATTGATTTATTAACAAGGAAAGAACCTGACTGTTTCATGGTTATTGCAGCAGACCCTGGTGCTCACTTCCCTAATGGTGCTAACCAACACTTAGCTAACATTCCTGTTATTCAAGTGGATATTCACTGGGGACCATCTACTGAACTTGCTGATGTAGTATTACCAGGTTCATTCATTGCAGTAGAATGTGCTGGTACCAGTTATCGTATGGACGGAGTTCCTATTTACATGAAAAAAGCAATTGATAAACCTGAAACATGTCGTGATGATGAATGGATTATCAGAGAACTTAAAGAAAGAGTCATGAAACTCAGAGAGGAGCCAAACGTAGCTCCAAAATATGTGCCTAATCCAAACGCACTTTAAGGTGATATAATGGAATTTATACTTAAAAATGGTATTGTTTATGACCCAGCTAATGGAATAAATGGGGAGAAAAAAGATATCATGGTTAAAGATGATATCATTGTTGAAGAAGTTTCAGCTGATGCAAAAGTCATAGATGTTACTAATAAAATAGTCATGCCTGCGGGGATAGACCCTCACTCTCACGTTGCAGGTCCAAAATTAGTTGTAGGTAGATTATACAGACCTGAAGATTCAAGAAGAGGAGTTACCCAAAAAACAAAAGTTACAAGAGCTGAATCTGGTTTCTCTATCCCAAGTTGTCCATCAACTGGTTACAGATATTCCAGATTAGGTTATGGTACTGTTGTAGAAGCAGCTATGCCTCCTCTTGAAGCAAAACACACTCACGAAGAAATTGCAACTATTCCAAACTTAGATATTCCAGCATTAGAATTATTTGGTAATAATTGGTTTGTAATGGAATATGCAAGAGAAAACAATATTGAAGACTTAGCAGCATTTGTATCTGCATGGTTAAAAGTTTCAAAAGGTTACGGAATCAAAATAGTAAACCCATGTGGTAGTGAAGCATGGGGTTGGGGTATGAACGTACATGGATATGATGATAAAGCACCTTACTTTGATGTAACTTCTAGAGAAGTTGTAACCTCTTTAGCAAAAGCTAACGAAAAATTAGGTCTTCCTCATTCCATTCACATTCACCCAAATGATTTAGGACACCCAGGTAATGTACCAACTACTCTTGAAACATTAGATTCTCTTAAAAATATTAAGAAAAGTCCTAAAGCAAGTATTAGGGATCAAGTTGTACATATTTGTCACCTTCAATTCCACTCTTACTCTGGTACTAATTGGAGAGATGCAAGTTCCGGTGCAGAAGAAGTTGCTAAATACGTAAATAGTCATGATCACATGACTTGTGATATTGGTCAAGTAACTTTAGATGAAACAACCACCATGACTGCAGATGCACCAATGGAATATGATTTATTCAAATTATCTGGATTAAAATGGGCTAACAAGGATATTGAATGTGAAACTGCAGCAGGAATTATTCCATGTATCTACTCTGGTAGAAGTCCAGTAGGAGCATTACAATGGGCTATTGGTTTAGAATTGTTCTTACACATTAAAAACCCATGGCAAGTATGTTTAACTACTGATCATCCTAATGCAGGTCCATTCATAAGATACCCAAGAATCATATCCTGGTTAATGAGTAATCAAAAAAGGATGGAAATGATTGAAAGTAAAGAAATCCATAAATGGGTAGAAAAAAGAACTACTCTTCCAACTCTTGATAGGGAATATGACTTCAATGAAATTGCAACCATTACAAGAGCAGCACCAGCTAAAATCTATGGTTTTGAAGATAGAGGTGCTCTTACTCCTGGATTTAAAGCAGATATTGCAGTATATGACATAAATCCTAATGAAATTGACCCATCTAGACAATATGAAGAAATTGAAAAAGGTTTCGGTCTTGCTGATTACACAATCAAAGATGGTCAAATCTTAGTAAAAGATAAAGAAATTGTAAAAGTTAAAGAAAGTCAAAACATATGGGTTAATGTACAAGGATATGAACGTGAAGAACAAAATGTTATTAATAAAATTATGCCGTTCTTTACTCAATATTACTCTGTAAAATGGGAAAATTACCCAGTACATGATCATTATGTATCAAATCCTATAAGGATAGATGTTAAAAGATAAAGAGGGTGTTTAATTTGAAAACAATAACATTTGATCAATTAAAAACTTCTTCAATCGCTTTAGAATTTGATGAATTAATTCCTGATGAAATTTACTCTTGGACTGAAGAAGATTTTGCAAAATATGAAGTACCTATTGGAAATTCAAGATTCCCAATCACTGATTTCTTCGATATTACTGTAGAAGGAGATGCAGAAGGACCTAGTGATGTTAAAATGATTCTTAACGGGGACTTAAACAGAGTTAAATACATCGGTTGTAAAATGAGTGCTGGTGAAATTACTTGTAATGGTAATGTTGATCTTCACGTAGGTGCAGAAATGAGTGGTGGATCTATTTACGTTCATGGTAATGCAGCTGCTCATGCAGGTAGAGAAATGTCTGGTGGATACCTTGAAATTGATGGAGATACCAAAGAGTTTACTGGAGCTTCTTACATTGGTGAATGGAGAGGTATGACTGGTGGTAAAATCGTTGTTAAAGGTAATGCTGGAAAACAATGTGGTGAATGTTTAACTGGTGGAAGAATTCACGTTTTAGGTAACTGTGATATTTTAGCTGGTATTCACATGACCAAAGGTATTATTGAAATTGATGGTGATGTAAACCGTTGGCCTGGTGGTCAAATGAAAAACGGTACTATCGTTATTCATGGCTTCCTTGGAAGACTACTTGAAGGTTTTGTTCTTGAAGGTGTCGTTGAAAACCCTGAAGTTGATGGTGAAGTATTTGAAGGTAAATACATTCAATACAAAGGAGACATTGGTCTCAATGGTAAAGGTGCTTTATACTTAGATGCTGAAGCTAACAGGGAAAAATTATCTCATTATAATGAGCTCGACGATGAATATACTTCAATTAGGGAATATAGGAATTTATAATTCCTTTTTTCTTTTTTTTTTAAAAGAATTTTAATCAATAATTATTTTTATGATTTAACGATTATTGTGCAGAGTTTATTTAATGCATAATGTTTAAATATTCTTATTAAAATATTATATAATAACCTTGTAAACTAATTATAATTATTGTATGGTTTTATGCGTGGTAATATGGTAAAAGAAATTAAGATGTCTGCTGATGAAGCTATCGAATATGTAAGAAACAATGTTCAAATAAGAGATATTTTAGAGATATCATATAATCGTATTTTTGCTCCAGGTGAAGTATTAAATATAATTTCAGAAGATGAAGAAACTGGTGAAGGACTTAGGGTTAGTTTACAATTAACTGGTGAAATTTTAAATCAGGCTGTTGATGTTGATTTTAATGAGATTAAAGATGATCTTTTAGAATTACGTCATGTTAAAGATGGTAAAATAACAATCGTTGAAGTTTACGATTAGATTTTCTATCTCTTTTTTTATACTTTTTATTTCTACAGTCTATTTTTTTCAAAAATTATTTTGTTTCATATAATACAAACAAATTTTTATATCATGTGAAATATAACTAATAATTAACAATATAACATGAGGTGTTTTCCATGAAAAAAATAAATTTATCTATTGATGAAGCTGTAGAATATTTAAAAAATAATGTAAAAATTCATGATAATTTAGAAATTTCTTATAATAGAATTTTCGGAAGTGGTGAAATTTTAAATATGGATTTTTCGGAATATTTTGGAAAACCTGGTTTTAAAATATTACTTTCTTTAGATGGTGATTCTATTAATTCAACTATTGAAATTGATGTTTATGAAATTCAAAATGATTTAATTGAATTTATTCATCATCCAGTTGAAGGTGAAGAAGTGGAAGTTACTGTAGTTTAAAATAACTACAATCTATCCATTTTTTCAAATTTCATTAATTTTGCAATAGCTTTAACTTCAACATCTATGCCTTTTTCTTTAAGTGCACCAATAAGGTTAAGTCCACTACCTGCAACAACACCGAAATTATAATTATCTACTTTAGCATTATATGTTAATTCTCTTGGTTTGCCTATTTTATAAATTGAAAATCCCATATTCTTTAAGATATTTAATAAATGTACAGCATAATCTCTTGAAATATAGGGGATTTCTTTTAAACTAGCTAATATTTTATTATATCCTATGTTTCTAGTTATTGAAGTCATGTTTTTAGCTATGAATATTTTGTGTGGGTCAACAGAAGATCCATTATATGATATTAAATCAATAAATAATGGGTTTTCACTTAATTCAAGTAATCCACCATATTTTGGATTGCTCATTATTCCGTTGTTTATTAAAAGTCCATCAATACTTAGACTACAAACTGTAGCTAATCCGATCTTACTATAATCAGTTGGGTGTTCTACAAGTTGGTAGTAAGGATTAATATATTTTGGATTTGATTCATAGGTTTCTTTCATAATGTCTATTGCCTCATCCAGATTATCTTTTTTGATATATGAAACATTTACTATGATATCTCCTTTTCGGGTTTCTACATTGAAATTTACTTTCTGAATTAGGTTCCATGATTTTGAAAGTAAAAAGGGGGTTTTTGTATGAACTTTATTATCTGCAGGTTTTAATATCTTCTTAACGTCTGCTATTGGGGATAATGTGTTAAATCCTTCAATTTCTTCAGCTATTTTTATATCAATATCATATCCAAGTTCTTGAGCTGCACAAAATGGAGTTACTCCTCCACTAATAGCTATTCCAACCATTCCTTCAGGTACTGGAATTCCAAGTATGTTTTCTCCTTCTTGGGAAATTGCCATTACTCCTCCAATTCCTATTTTTTCCAGTTTATTAATTATGTTTATACATTTTTCTCTTCCTACGCTTGGAATAAGGCGAAAATTGGCAGGTATAGTTCCAGTTCCATTATTGATTACATTTAATACAGAAGTCATTCCTGGAGCTACAAATGCATCAAGAGGAGTTACTGATGTTTTTTTATAAGAAATTAGCTCTGTAAATTTTGTTGGAACGTAATTTTCAATTTTAACTAATCCTCCATATAATGGGATTGTTGGTATTCCTTCATTTAATAAGATTCCATCTATTGTTGTTCCACAAATAGTTTTTATTTGTATTTCATTATTGTTGTTACTTGCATTTAAATTAGTGTAAGGACTAACACAAAGACCACTTTTGAAAACATCTTTAATTATATTGAACGCTTCTTCATCATAAATAGTTGAGGTGTTTACTACAACATCTCCTGTTTTGTTCATGTAGTTGAAACTAGTCAAATAAATCATTTCTTCAAATTTTGAATAAATGAAATCAACTTGGTCATAAATTAATCCTTTTTCAAGCTTTTTTCTACCTAATTCTGTGATTTGCCTACCTGAATAACCCATTCTCTTAGTATATCCTTTTTCATCAAGAATTTGCATATGATAACGAACAGCACGTTCCCCTAAGTTAAATCCTTTATTTTTTAGCTCTTCAGCTATTAGTTTAGAACCAGTAGGTTTGTTTTGGTTGTTTAATATTCTTAAAATTTCGATTATTTTGTGTTCTGATTCTGACATAAAAAGCCCCTTTTTCTTTAAATATAATCATGCCTAATTTTACTTAAGAATCATTATATTTAAAAAAATAAAAAAAGTATATTTAGATTTAAATGTCTAAATATTTGTTTTGTTCATATCCGAATACTTGTACACGGTATTCGTCCCATTCTTTATATTTAAGTTCTAAGAATTTTTCACTAATGTGATCTCCTAAAGCAGATAATATTAATGGGTCTTCTTCAAGTGCATGGTAAGCTTCCCATAAACTGGATGGTAAAACTTTAATTCCCATAGCTTCTCTTTCTTCTTCAGTTAATGAGTAAATGTTAATTTCGGTAGGTTCACCAGGGTCAATTTTATTTTGGATACCATCAATACCTGCTTCTAACATTACTGCAAATGCTAAGTATGGGTTACATGCTGGGTCTGGTGCTCTGTATTCAATACGTGTTGCTTTTCCACGAGCTGCAGGTACCCTAATTAATGCAGATCTGTTTCTTAAACCATATGCTCTGTATACTGGAGCTTCATAACCGGGTACTAAACGTTTGTATGAATTTACAATTGGGTTAGTAATTGCAGTTAATGCTGGTGCGTGTGCAAGTAATCCTCCCATGAAGTGAAGTGCATCTTTAGATAATCCAGTTTCACTATTTGGGTCGGAGAATAAGTTCCTGTCTCCTTTAAATACAGATTGGTGACAATGCATACCACTACCGTTTACACCAAAGAATGGTTTTGGCATAAATGTTACTCTGTAATCCATTTGGTCAAATGTAGCCATGTTGTCTACAATAGCTTTTATAGCTTGTTTGAAAGTAATTACTGCATCTGCAGTTTTTAATGCATCTTTAAACTTAAATGCAATTTCGTTTTGACCAGGTCCTACTTCGTGGTGGGAAGCTTCTACTTCGAAATCTAATTCTTCTAAGTTTAAGGTTAATTCTCTTCTGAAATCAGGTCCTTTGTCTAAAGGTTCTACATCAAAGTAACCTGCTTCATCATAAGGCATTGGATAACCTTCATCATCAATATCTACAATAAAGAATTCTGGTTCTGGACCGATATTATATTGTAATCCCATTTTTGCAATTTTAGCTAAAGATTTTTTCAAGACACTTCTTGGATCTCCAGCAAATGGTTTTCCGTCAGGAGTCCATACATCACAAATAAATCTACATACTGCAGATTCTTCAGGTCTCCAGGATAATCTTGAGTAAGTATGTATGTCAGGTTTAAGAACGAGGTCACTTTCATTAATTCCTACGAATCCTGCAATTGAGGATCCATCAAATAACATTCCTTCAGTAAATAAATCTTCCATTTCATCTTCTTTAAATGGAATTACAATATTTTTAGCAGTTCCATTTATATCAACAAATTGTAAACGGATAAATTTAATATTATCCTCTTTCATTTGTTTAATTACGTTTTCCATCAATTCTTCGTTAACTTTTTCAGTCATTAAATCATACTCCATAATTTTATGGATATTAGTTTCAAAAGGTTAGTCGGAAAATACCTTCCTACCTTGGCAATACATTTCCTTCTTATCTTATATAAATGTTTTGAATAAATGTACTTATACTTTTTATTTGTAATTTTTAATATTTAATTACAGTGATTATTATTTTTTGATGGTTAATTTTATAGTTATTTTAAATTTTAATAGTTGTTTGTTCAATTTTTACAGGTAAAAAATAAGAAAAAAGGGTGATTTTTTAAAGTTCATTAACATTAAATGATGTTAAATCTAACAAATCAAATGTTAAAATTTTTGGAGCTACAGTAACTTTTCCAATTTTGGTTATAATTTTAAATGCTTCCATAGCTTCAAGACAACCTATTAAATTAGGTGTAGGTCCGATAACTGGTGGAACTCCAGAAGTCACATTAGATAAATCATTTAAAACAGATTCATCTAAATTTTTACCTTTAGATGGAAGATTAAACATAGTTTCATAATTAACCTCTTCATCTGGTAAAAATACTGTGATTTGACCTAATGTTCCATGAATTGCTCCATGAATAAATGGAATTCCTTTTTTATTAGCTGCTCTAGAAACAATAACTCTTGTTTTAACATTATCCAAAGCATCAATAACAATATCACTGTCATCAATTATTTTATCAATATTATCTTGAGTTACAGTTTCATTAAAATAATTAACTTTTACATAAGGATTTATTAGTCTGACTTTTTCTTTAGCTACTTGGCTTTTATCAAGACTTACCTCTGTAAGGCTAGCTAGTGTTTGTCTATTTAAGTTTGATAGGTCAAATGCATCTTCATCAACTAAATTAAGTTGACCAACACCCATTCTAGCTAACATTTCAATAGTTTCGCCACCTATGCCTCCACAACCAATAACAGCTATTTTAGCTTCTTTAAATCTTTCTTGTTGACTTCTAGTTACAATACTCATTTGACGGCTTATTATTTCCCAATATCCGTCACCTATATATCTTGTTGGCATTTTTTTCACCTTTTTAAAAATGATTGAATTCTCTACCAAAATATTCATCAACTTTTTTAAGTTCTTCTGGAATATTTAGCATTTGAGGGCAAACAAATTCACAATTTCTACAATTAGTACAGCTATCTGCTTTACTACCATCATCAATTAATGTAAAATATTGTAATGCACTGCCTTTTGGGTTATTTAAAATTTTACCAATATTGTATTCTTTGAAACAATTAACAATATCAATGCCTTCTGGGCAAGGCATACAATATCCACAGCTAGTACATTCATTTCCAGTTAATTTCCTGTAAGTTCTGGCTACTTGTCTAATTAATTCTTTATCATGTTGGCTAATTTCTTTAACATTTGATGCAATTTGGATATTCTGTTTAACTTGTTCTAAGGAGTTCATACCACTTAAAACACAGTCAACATCATCTCTATTCCATAAATATTCTAAAGCCCATTCTACAGGAGTTCTTTTAAGTTCTGCAGTATCCCATATTTTTTGAACTTCTGGAGGAATATTTTGAACTAATCTGCCTCCACGTAATGGTTCCATAATCATGCTCCCAATATTTAATTGTTTTAATTGATCAAGACCCATTATTCCAGTTTGATAATATTCATCAAGATAATTCATTTGTGTTAAAACAACTTCCCATTTTGGATATGCATCAAGAATATTTACGAAAGTGTCAATTTCACAATGTGATGAAAATCCAACATGTTTTATTTTGCCGCTGCTTAAACAATCATCAAGAAAATCTAGCACTCTAAGTTTACGAATTTTATTCCAGTCATCTTCACTAAGAGCATGTAATAAATAAATATCAATACTGTCTGTTTGAAGTTTTTTTAGTTGTTTATCAAGATAATATTCAAAATCTCCCTTTTCTTCTATTAACCAACTTGGTGATTTTGTAGAAATTAAAACATCATCACGATAGTTATTTTCTTTTAAAAATTTTCCAATGAAAGTTTCACTATTCCCATTACCGTCTATTCCAGCACTATGGTATGGATAGGCAGTATCAATAATATTGATTCCATTAGTAATTCCATAACTAAGTATTTCATTAGCCTTAATTTCATCTATATTATCATTTGAGCCTTTGGTAGGTAGTCTCATGCCTCCAAAACCAAGAATTGAAACATTTTCTTTGGTTTTCCCAAGTTCTCTATATTGCATTTTAATAAATCCTCAAATCTTAACAATTGATATATTTTATTAATGCATTATAAAACAGTTTTGATTAAATTTATTTTAGATAAAATTAGCTTGTAAAATTGAAATTTTCTTTAAAGATAGTTTTAAAAATAATATTCCTGGGATTGAAGATGCCGGGAGCGGGATTCGAACCCGCGGCCTCACGGTATCCCAGGAATTAGTCAGAGCACTGCTTAATTACCCTATGAGCCGTGCGCTCTAACCAGCTGAGCCACCCCGGCATCAGACATTTATATATTAAATTCTCATTACATTTATACTTTTTGTTTTTCATGATTTTAATCATTTTTTATTATTTGTTGATATAATTAAATAAATTCTCTTATTTATTGGGAAGTATTTGTTAATTGTATATTAATATTAGAAATATTTGGATATTATATTATTTTTGATGTTATTTTTATAATGATAATATTTAATAACTTTCAAACAATATATTATAAATATTATTTAATTATTCAAGGGGGATATTATGAGTAAAGTTAAAGACATGTCTCTTGCTAAAGAAGGTATAAGAAAAATTGAATGGGTTCAAAGGCACATGCCTGTTCTTGAACACATTAAGAAAGAATATGAAGAAACCCAACCATTTAAAGGCATAACTATTGGTTCATGTTTGCATTTAGAACCTAAAACTATTAATTTAGGTTTAACATTACAAGCAGGTGGTGCTGAAGTAGCTATGACTGGTTGTAATCCATTATCTACTCATGATGATGCAGTAGCAGGAGCGGCTGATTTAGGTTTAAATATCTATGGTTGGAGAGATCAAGATGATGAAGAGTACTATCAAACTATTAATATGGTTCTTGATCATAAACCTGATATAATCATTGATGATGGTGCAGATATGATCATGGTTCTTCATAATGAAAGAACCGATGTTTTAAAACATATTAAAGGAGCTTGTGAAGAAACTACTACTGGAGTTCATAGATTAGAAGCTATGCATAAAGATGGTGCTTTAAAATTCCCTGTTGTAGCGGTAAATGATGCTTATACAAAATACTTATTTGATAATAGATATGGTACTGGTCAATCTAGTTTTGATGCAATTATGGGAACTACTAATATGGTAATTGCAGGTAAATCTGTTGTTGTATGTGGATATGGCTGGTGTGGTCGTGGAATCGCTATGAGGGCACAAGGTCTTGGAGCTAATGTTATTGTAACTGAAGTAGATCCTATCAGAGCACTTGAAGCTAGAATGGATGGTTACAGAGTAATGAAAATTAGAGATGCTGTAAAAGAAGCTGACTTAATAATTACTGTAACTGGAAATATCAATATTATTCATGGTGATGACTTTAAATACATGAAAGATGGATGTATGTTATGTAATTCAGGTCATTTTAATGTAGAAATTAATAGACAAGATTTAGAAGCTCAATCAACAAGTGTAAAAGAAGTAAGAGAAAGTATTGAAATGTTTGCTATGAAAGATGGTAGAAAAATTTACTTGCTTGCTGATGGAAGATTAGTAAACTTATCTGCAGCTAGAGGACAAGGACATCCAGCAGAAATTATGGATATGAGTTTTGCTGTTCAAGCTTTATCTGCTAAATACATATTAAATAATGATTTGTCTGTTGGTGTAACTAAAGCTCCAGATGAAATTGATTATGAAGTAGCTAACTTAAAATTAAAAGCTATGGATATTGAGATTGATACGTTATCTGATCGTCAAAAAGAATACATGAGTAGTTGGAAAGAAGGAACTTAAATTCCTTTATTTCTTTTTTTGGATAAAATGTCTTATTTTAGATATGTTGATAATGGTGAAGGTCCGACTAAATTATTTATAGGTGGAGTTCATGGTAATGAAGGTAAAACTTCTTTAAAATTTATCAAACGATTAGATATTGAGAAATTTTCCAGTGGACAGTTCTATTTTTATAATTTTGATAAAACACCATATATCTCTACAATTGATAAAAATTATTATAAGTCAGAAATAGGTTTAAAAATTTTAGATTTAATTGAATATTTTGAACCTGATTTTTATACAGAACTTCATTGTTATGATTTAGCACATTTTGATAGATTAACTTCAATGGAACGTTATAATAAAACAGGAGTTCCTCCATTAATAGATTTGGGAAATCATGTGTTAGTAAGTTCAGTTTCTCCATTAATTAGGATGACTTATTTTTCTATAAACACTGTTTGTAAAACTTTAGAGTTTCCATGTATTGAAAAATTATCCTGTGAAAAAATTGAAAAATATGGATTTAATAAAAAATTAGCTATTGAAACTTATGAAAAACTTCTTAATTTAATCATTAGTTCACCTAATCGCCAATATTTTGAAAAAGAAATGTTAAAGAATTATCATGGACAAGTTGCATTAGCTATTGATTATGCTAAAAAAGTATTTGGTCCGGAGTTTCCTCCTTATTAAAACCAGTCTTCAAGACTTTTCTGATTTGAATTTAAATTTTTTAACTTATCACAAGCTTTAGAAACTCTGTCTTGTGAAAATCCATGTTCATCACATAAAAAATTAATGATATCATTTTTCGCTGGTTTTTTCCATTTAATTTTATAATCAGTGTTTACATTATGATTTAAAAATATTTCTTTTACTTCTGTTAAATCGTGGGTTGATTCTTCTTGAAGTTTAGCTATTTTATTTTCAAGTTCTCCTTTTTTAGCTAGTTTAAGAGCAGTTTTTGCACCTACTCCTTTTAAACCTTCACTAAAATCAGTTCCAATTAGTATACCCATTTCAATAAGTTGATTTTGAGTTATATTTAATTCATCTAAAACTCTTTTCAAGTTATAATATTCTAAATCTCCTAAGTTGGAATTAATAGCTAAGTTTCTTACAACTCTTTTAGCTCCAAATAATAAACAGTCATAATCTTGTGAAGCTACAGCCCATGCATCACCATTTTGAACAAGGTAAGCTGCTTGTGCTTCTCCTTCTCCATATGCTTCAATATAGGGTATTCCCATCATAGTCAATAGTTTTTTAGAAGATTCAATAATATATGGAGACAATTTGGAAGATCTCATTGCATATTTTCTAGCTTCTTCTGTGTTTTGATTAGCTAATGCTTCTTTCCATTTTTTTTCAGATTCTTCTCTAGTTTGTCTTCTTTGGTCAATAGTTTCTTGTTTAAGGTAAGATGGTGTTCCATCAAAGACATAAATTGGTTTTATATCTTTTTCAATCATTGAAGAATTTCTATATAAAATTCCGCTTAAATGAGATGTTATATTGCCTTCACTATCACTTAAAGGTCTTCCATCTCTTTGTCTGATTGTTGACAAAAATTGATAAAGGGTATTAAATGCATCTATGGACACAGCTCTTCCTTTTAAATCTTTAAAATTAATTGGTTCTGGTTCTATTATATCTTTTAGTTTAACACCCATTTTATCACTTTCTAAATGTTTGTAAATTTGCTAACTGGAAATACTTCTTTAATCCACATTAATATATTGTTTTTATGGATAATCATATATTCTCTAGCTAACATATCTTCAGTAGTTTCAAATAACTCTTTTAATCTGTCATTTGGTTTTTCAATATAAATTTTATTAATTTCTCTTCTAGATTCGATTTTATAATTTTTTAAAATTCTACCAATTGGTATGTCTGCTCTAACTAAGTCACAGCAGATTTCATCGGTTAATCGTTCTAGTGGGATATAAGATAATGCATAAATTAAATTTTCATCATCTTTATGCATTATAACTTCCCTATAATTAATTTGAGCACCTTTATTAACATTAATTAAATCGCTGATTTCATCATTTGCAGTATCAAAATGTTGTTCTAATGTACTTAATGTAATCTTACCATATAACACATCTAAAATAGCTGTAATTGATCCATCTGTGGTTAATAAGATTTTTTGAGTATTTGAAAAATTTTTTGTGTAATTTTCTTCTACTTTATTTATTTTTTCAATAAGGCGTTTATTAGCCTCATTTTTTTCAATAGTCATTTTTTCACTATAAATCTTTAGGATTTGTAATAACTCCTTCAATAGCTGAAGCAGCAACAACCTTTGAATTAGCTAGATATACGAAAGATTTTGGATCTCCCATTCTTCCTTTGAAATTTCTATTTGTTGTTGAAATACAGGTTTCTCCTTCAGATAATACTCCCATATGTCCACCAAGGCATGGTCCACATCCAGGGTTACAAATAATAGCCCCTGCATCTATAAAAGTATCAATGTATCCTTTATGAATTGCTTGTTTATAAATTTCAACTGATGCTGGAAGAATTAGTAATCTAGTATCCTTATTAATTTCATTATCTTTTAAGATTTCATAAGCATCTTTTAAATCAGATAATCTACCATTAGTACAGGAACCTATTAAACATTGGTCTACAGCAGTTCCTTCAACTTTGGAAATATTTTTAACATTGTCCACATCGTTAGGACATGCAATTTGAGGTTCCATATCATTTATGTCAAAGTGCATTTCTTTTTTATAGGTGCTGTCTTTATCGGATTTAACAATATTTAATTCATTTTTGTTTTTTCCAGTTCTTTGAGAAACATATCGTATAACTTCCTCATTGGGTTCCATTATACCATTTTTAGCTCCCATTTCAATAGCCATATTACAGATTGTAGCTCTGCCTTCCACACCCATTTTTTCGATAGTTTCTCCACAGAATTCTGCAGTCTGGTAAGTAGCTCCAGCTATTCCTACTTCTCCGATAATTTTTAAAATAATATCTTTTGGAGCAGTGTATGGATTTAATTCTCCAGTAACTTCCATTTTAATAGCTTCTGGAACCATAAACCAGGTTTTTCCTGTAGCATATACCATTGCTAAGTCAGTAGCACCCATTCCAGTTGAAAATGCTCCATATGCTCCATATGTGCATGTATGTGAGTCTGCACCTACAATAACTTTCCCTGGTTCAACTAGTCCTTTTTCAGGAAGTACTTGGTGGCAAATTCCATCACCATGTATGTAATTTTTAGTAATGTTCTGTTCTTTTATAAAATTTCTACATACTTTTTGGAATTCTGCAGATCCGATAGTATTTGCAGGAACGTTGTGATCAAATACAATTGCGATTTTTTCATTATCCCAAACTTTATTGGCTACTTTTTCAAAGGTTTTTATAGCTGGTGGAGATGTTCCGTCATGAGACATAGCTAAGTCAACAGGGATTTCAATAATTTCTCCAGGTGTAACTTCTTTACCTGCTTTGGCAGATAATATTTTTTCTGTAATATTCACTATTGTCACCTATTCATTTTTGTAATTGCAACTTTTTACAATTTCTTTGAATACTTCGTCGTTAATGTAGGTTCCTTCTTCTCTGCTTTTTTTAACTTTTTTAACAATTTCAATAAGTGTATCATCACTTATATCTAGGTTACATTCATTTAATTTAGCTTTTACAGCTCTACATCCTGAATGTTTACCTAAAACTAATTGTCTTTTTTGTCCTACTAATTCTGGAACATATGGTTCGTAACATAATGGTTCTTCAATAACTGCATCAACATGGATTCCGGATTCATGTCTAAATACATTATTTCCTACAACTGGTTTATTGTAGGGAATAGGTAATCCACTAGCTTTAGATACAATTTCAGATAATTCTTTAATATGTTTTGTTTTAAATCCTAAATCTTTTCCATATAATAATTTAAGACTCATGATTACTTCTTCGAGAGATGCATTTCCTGCACGTTCTCCAATACCATTTACAGTTGTTGATATTCCGTTAGCTCCAGCTAAAACACCAGCTATTGAATTTACAACAGCTAATCCAAAATCGTTATGACAATGTAGGGCAATATTTATATTAACATCTTTTTTAAGTTCAGTCACTAAATATGTAATTCCTTGGGGAGTTATAGCTCCAGTAGTATCTGCTATATGTACTCTGTCAGCACCATAACTTTCAGCTTTATTATATATTCTTTTTAAGAAGTCCAAATCAGTTCTAGTTGCATCTTCTGCAGAAAATGCAACAAATAATCCGTGGTCTTTAGCGTATTCGATTGCATTCATACAAGTGTTCAATGCTTCTTGACGTCCAATATGCATTTTATGTTCTAAATGAATATCAGAAGTCCCCATAAATGTAATGACTCCGTCAACATCACAGTCTAGGGCAGCATTAATATCTTCTTTTTTGGTTCTAGCTAAAGAGAGAATCTGTGCATCAAGACCCTCAGAAGTGATGGCTTTCACGGATTCCTGTTCTTTTTTGGATACTATTGGAAAACCTGCTTCAATTTGTTTAATTTTAATTTCATCTAGTTTTTTAGCAATTTCTAATTTTTCTTCTGGACTAAAACAAACTCCAGGAGTTTGTTCTCCATCTCTTAAAGTTGTATCATATATTGTAATGTCATCTGGAAAATTTAATTCCGGTTCTTTATTATAATGACTGATATAATATTGCAAATAATCACTTCTCTTTAATTATATTTAATAATTATTAATTGTAGTATGTTCTATTATAAATTTTCTAAAAGTTCTAAATAGGATGTTCTTTCAAAACCATCAGTTATGTCAAGTTGTTTAAACATTTCAAATATACTATTTTGAGCTTCATTATAGTCGCTTCCATCTTCAAGGCCTATTTCAATTTCCATATATGGGCTTAGTCCTTCAATATCATCTAAACTGATTTCAAAGTTTTTATAGGAGTAATATTCACGATTTTTTCGAACGGTTCTAACTTTTTTAAAACCGATGTGTTCGAAGGTTTTTGCACATTTTTCGCTGTCTTCAATCTCAAACTCTATTTCTTCACGCGTTTTACTTTTTGAATCAATTTTAGCTCCTTTATATGTGATAAATATATGTTTCTCTTTTCCTTGTTTGGTTGTTCTTATTCTTAGTGCTTCGTCTGTTTTAGCAAAATCTACAATTGGGCTGTTGAAATAAATATCTTCTTGAAACTCTTCTTTTGTTTTAATAGCTCCAATTTTATCTAATTTTTGTCTCATATCTTCAAAATTATCAATTTTAGCTTTTACTTCAACTTCTATCATTTTAATCAGACCTTATATAATTTTGATTTATGTATATTTTTGATTTTAATTTATAAATAAACATAAGTTTATATACTATTTAAATAAAATAGTTAATTAGTAAAAATTTAATGATTTTAAATCTTTACTGATACTCATTTTAATAATTAATTGGAGGTTTTAAATTGACCGATGTTGATATAAAAATTGAAAACATTGTGGCTTCTGCAAGCATAGGGAAAGATATAGTTTTAACTGAAGTTTCCGAAGCTTTAGAAGGGGTTAATTTTAATCGTGAACAGTTTCCAGGATTAGTTTTTAAACTTAAAGATCCTAAAACAGCAGCATTAATTTTCAGCTCTGGTAAGCTTGTTTGTACTGGGGCAAAGTCTATAGATGACTCAAAGTTAGCTATTAAAAAGACTGTTGATTTAATGAGGACTATCGATACTGAAATTCCTCATGAATTCGAAATTAAAATTCAAAACATTGTGGCTTCTGCTAATTTAGAATCCACATTAAATTTAGAAGCAGTAGCTTTAGAACTTGAGGACACTGAATATGAACCTGAACAATTCCCAGGTTTAGTATACAGATTATCTGATCCGAAAGTTGTTTTATTATTATTTGGTTCTGGTAAAGTTGTTTGTACTGGAGCTAAAACACGTAGTGACGCTAAATTAGGTGTCGAAAGAGCTTACGATAGATTAAGTGAGCTAGATTTAATATAATTGGTGGTATGATTGATTAAACTCGTAGTATTTGACTTAGATAACGTTATTATTGATGGAGAAGCAATTGATGAGATAGGGAAATTAGCAAATGTTGAAGATGAAATAGCTGAAATTACTGAAAAAGCTATGCAAGGAGAAATCGACTTTGAAACTTCTATTAAAGACAGGGTTAAACTTCTTGAAGGAACTTCTGTAGAAGAAATTCAAAAAGTTGCTGATGAACTTCCATTAATGGCTGGTGCTGAAGAAACCATTGCACGTTTAAAAGAAGAAGGATTAGATGTAGCTATTATTAGTGGTAGTTTTGACATTGTTGCACAAGCAGTTAAAGACAAACTTGGGCTTGATAATGTTTACACAAATAGTTTCACTGTTGAAGATGGTAAATTAACTGGTGAAGTAACTGGACCTTTAGTATCTGGTTCTAAATTAGATGTATTAAAAGAACATATTGAAGGTAATGACACTTCTTTAGAAGAAGTTGTTGCAGTTGGAGATGGAGCTAACGACATTTCCATGATTGAATCAGCTGGTGTTGGAATTGCTTTCAATGCAAAAGATTCTGTTAAAGAAACAGCTGATATTGTAGTAGATGAAAAAGACTTAACCAAAGTCTTAGACGAAATTGTTAATCAATTATCCACTGATGTTGCTGAAGATAGCGAAACTGAACAAGTAGAAGAATCTACTGAAGAAGCTGAAAAACCTAAAGACAACGGTCTTCCTGAATCTGATTTTGTTTTAGCTGACACTATGGAAGGTGTAAAAAAACAAAAAGATGAAAAAGAAGCTGAAATAGCTAAAGTTGCTGATGAAAGGGAAGAATTCAACAAAATAGCTAAAGAACAACGTAAAATCCGTGATGAATTAAATGCATCATTAAAAGAAAACTTAAACAAAGCTATTGAATTCAGAAACGAACGTAACGAAATCAATAAACAAGTTGAAGCAGCTAAAAAAGCACGTAATGAAGCTAATAATAAAATTAGAAACTTAGAATGGTCTTCTGGTAAACGTGACAAAATTAAAATAGAAAATGAGATTAAAAAGATTGATAAAATCATTGAAACTCGTGTTTTAGATATTAAAAAAGAAAATCAACTTGTTAAAAATGCAAATGATTTAAGAAAACAATTAATGGAAATTCATGAAGATGAATCTGTTAAAGATGAAGCACAAGATCTCAAAAAATTATCTGAAGATGAACACGAAAAAGTTATTGCATTTTCTGAAAAAGCTCAAGCAGCTCATGAAGAAATGCTTAAATTCTTCAGAAAAACTGATGATATTAGAACTGCAGCTGATGAAGCTCATAAAAAGTTCATCGAAGCTCGTAAAAATGCTTCTGCAAAACATGAAGAATTCAAATCCATTTTAAGCGATATTCATGTTATCAACAAAAAATTAGGTTCTAACAGACCTAGAAAAAGAAGATCCAATACTAATAAATCTTCTTCATCTTCTGGTAACAAAAATCGTGAAGAAAAAGAAAGAGCTGAAGAAATCTTTGATAAATTCAAACATGGTGGAAAATTATCTACTGAAGAGCTCTTACTTTTACAAAAATATAATATTAATTAAGTAATTTAATCAAATTACTTTAATTTTTATTTATTTTTTCTTTTAAGGTAATATCATGTCTAATGAAGAAAAAATTGAAACTTGTTTTTTATGTGGTAAGAAGTTTGATATGAATAAGTCAGAACTTGCTTATTATAGGTATGATAAATATCCGATTTGTGATTATTGTGCTGAATTCTACAGTTTTTACAGAGAGGATTTATAATTATTTTTAATTGATTTTATCTTATTTTTTAAAAATTTAAAAAATTAATTTTCTTTTTAATGGAAATATTTTTATATGATTAATTATTTTAAATATTAAATCAGTAATTTACAAATTTTTAAAATTTAAAAATTTAAAAAAATGGTACAGGTACAATGAATGAAGTAATAATTTGCGAAAAACCAAAATCTGCAGAAAAAATAGCTAAAGCATTGTCTTCTAAAGCTAAAAAGAATGTATATAATAAAAAAGTTAAATACTGGACATTAGAAAGAGATGGTAAGGATATAACTGTATTATCTGCTGTAGGGCATTTATATTCTTTAACTCCTGATGATTCTAAGGAAAAAGTTTATTTTGATTTACATTGGGCGCCTTTATTTGAAATTGATAAAAAAAGTAAAAATTATACAAAAGATTATGTGAGAGCTATTAAGAAGTATGCTAAAGATGCAGATAATTATATTCATGCATGCGATTATGATATAGAAGGAACATTAATTGGTTATCATGCATTGAAATATGGTTGTGGAGAAGAGGCATTAAGCAAAGCTTCAAGAATGAAATTTTCAACTTTGACTAAAAAAGATATTGTTGAAGCATATGAAAATAGAATACCTATTGACCAGCACCAAGTAGATAGTGGTGTTGCTAGACATATTTTAGATTTTTATTTTGGTGTAAACATATCAAAAGCTTTAATGAAATCTGTAAGTGTAGCTAAAAAAAGATTTTTAAAGTTATCTGCAGGAAGAGTTCAAACTCCGACTTTATCTATCTTAGTTGATCGTGAAAAAGAAATTAAAAAATTTGTACCTGAACCATACTGGTTAATTAAAGCATTACTTATAGATGAAATTGAAGCAGATCATGTTGATGGAAAAATATTTGATAAAACACGTGCTGAAGAGATTTTTGCAAACTGTGAAAATAAAGATGCTATTGTTGATAAGATTAGATTGTCTAATTCAACTACAAAACCTCCAGTACCATTTAATTTAGGTGGTTTGCAATCTGAAGCATATAATGTATTTGGTTTTTCTCCTAAAAAAACTCAAACAATAGCTCAAAGTCTTTATACTGCAGGATATACTTCTTATCCTCGTACTTCATCTCAAAAATTACCTGAAAGTTTAGATTTTAAAAATATACTTTTACAATTATCTAAAAACACTGAATTTAAACCACATATTCAGGCTCTTCCAGCTAAATTAAAACCTAATGAAGGTAAAAAGGAAGATGCTGCTCACCCAGCTATACATCCAACTGGTATTTTACCTGATAAATTAGATAAGGATGAATTAAAAATATATCAGTTAATTGTTTATAGATTTATTTCAGTGTTCTTTGAAGCAGCTACTTTTGGAACAATGAGTACTATACTTGATATTGGTGGAGAAAACTTCAAATTTAGACGTAGAAGAGTTACTCATAAAGGTTGGTTAGAACATTATCCATTTAAAAAAATAGATAATGAAAAATTCCCTGAAGTTAAAGAAGGAGATTCTCTTGTTGTTAATGAAATTCTTTCAGAAGAAAAAGAAACTAAACCTCCAGCAAGATATAATCAAGCTTCTTTAATTAAAGAACTTGAAAAAAGGGAACTTGGAACTAAAGCTACTCGTGCAGATATTATTGATAAATTATATGATAGAAAATATATATCTGGAAATAAAATTGAAGTTAATCAACTTGGTGAGAACATAATTGATACTTTAAGTGAATATTGTTCTAATTTAACAAGTGAAGAATTAACTCGTGATTTTGAAAATAAACTTGAAGGTATAGATAAGGATAAAGCTACTCGTGAAAGTGTTGTAAGTGAGGGTGAAAAAGAAGTTAAAGTTATTTTAGGAGATATTGATAAAAATAAAGTTAAAATTGGTTCACAAATTTATGATGCTTATCAGCAAAGTAATATTGTTGGTAAATGTAAATGTGGTGGAAATTTAGTTAAAAAATATTCTCCTAAAAATAAAAGTAATTTTGTGGGATGTTCTAATTATCCTGATTGTAAAGTGACTTACTCTATTCCTAAAGGAGTCAACTTCTTAAAGAAAACCTGTAAAACCTGCGGATTACCTATGATTTCTTTTGGTAAGCCACGTCAACACGCATGTCTTGATCCTAATTGTGGTAAGGAGAATACTAAGCCTCGTGAAATGGAAGTAGTGGGGATTTGCCCTAATTGTGGTAAAGAATTGATTAAAAGGTCTGGCAGGTATGGTGAATTTGTGGGATGTAGAGGTTTTCCAAAATGTCGCTTTACTTGTTCTTTAGATGAGCTAAAAGATAAAGTCCAATAGACTTTATTTTTTCTAATTTTTTTTTAAATGCATAATATTTAATAATGTTAAAAATAATAGATATAAATTAATAAAAGTATTGATGGTTTTTGCCCAAAATATTTTTATTTCTTTAACATTCTTATAATTTTAAATAAGTTTTATAAATGAATCTGATTGATGTGATTTACGTCATGTTGATTAGATAATATCGAGGATTTTGATGAATAAAAAAACAATATTAACAATAAGTAAATCAGCAATCATTATTTTGATTCTGTTAGCTGTTGTTTTTGCATTAAGAGCTCCTGCAGCGGATCTTAATATTTTGCCTACTGATGATTTGAAGGCAGAATACGAAGATGCTTCAGGTCTTCCTTATTTTAGTGAAATGGACTCATATTATAACTTAAGGTTGACTGAAAACTTCGTTGATCATGGACATGTAGGAGACGAAATAGTCAATGGTTCAAGCTGGGATAACCATAGGAATTCCCCAGATGGTAATAATATTAATTATGAGTTAGCTATTGTGTGGGTAACATCATTTTTCTATAATATAGCGAACCAATTCTTTGGTGATTACACAGTTCAAGAAGTTGCATTCTGGACTGGTGCTATTGTAGCATCTTTTGCAGTGATTCCTGCGTTTATCTTTGCTAGACGTCTGACTAATGATTTGGGTGCAATAACAGCTACATTAATAATTGTACTTGCACCAAATTATTTTGCACACACATTCCCAGGATTTTTTGATACAGATATGTTCTATTATATCTTTTCATTATTCTTCATATTGTTCTTCATGGAGAGTTTGAGATCTAAAAATCTTATTGCAAAAATCGTATTTGCAGTATTATCTATTATATCTATTGGTCTTTTCTCCCAATCATGGACTGGATACATATTTTATGTAGGACTTATGGGTATCTTTTCAGTTGTGTACTTAATATTATGTTATTTATTTAACATTGGTGATAGTGAAAGAGAATTGTACTCAAGCAAACTTGCTTGGTTTGTACATCAAAAAGATTTAATATCTATTGTTATTTTAGGTATTATTGGATTTGTTGGTCTTGCAGCATTTAAAGGTGTAGATGGTGTATTAGATATATTCGGTAGTTTAACTAGTTTATTATCCTTGCAATCAACTTCAACAGTTGTAGGTGGATTCCCTAATGTACTTATTTCTGTTGCAGAGATGCAAATGCCAAGTATGCTTGGTGCAGGAATGGATTCATTCTTACTTGCTAATTCAAATGGGGTAATAAACGGTATTGGAGGAATATTTGTATTCTTCGCAGGCTTAACTGTATTGTTCATCTTTGCAAAAAGAATATATGATTACAGAAAAGTTAAACAAACTGGAAATACAACTAAAAAACCACCTAAATCTCAAAGATTAGCATCTTCCAAAAAAATTGATAATGATCGTAAATTTAAAATATCTTTAGGTAGTGTAAGTAAATTCTCTAAAGATAATGAAGTAACTGAAGCTAAACGTTTGAACTTAATGTTTGCTACCCTATTTATAGTATGGGTACTAATTACTGCAGTTGCGGTAAGTAGAGGTTCAAGGTTTATTACTACTATTGTATTACCATTCGGTTTAATGGCTGGTATATTTGTAGGTTATGCTTCTGACTATGTTAAAACTAAACTTGATAATGATAAATTATTAATGGCAGTTATTGTAGTAGCAGGATTCTTTGCATCATACCCATTAGCAGCAGTTACTGCTCCAATGTATGGAATATTATTATTCCTATTAATGGTTATTGCTGGTGGAATAACTATATATGGATTAAAATCTAGTAGGTCTGCATCTACTAAAGTACCTATTAAAAAGTATGTAGCTATTATTGTTATTGCTCTTGCATTAATAACTCCTACTGTTTGTGGTGCTTATCAAACTTCTAACCAAGTAGTGCCTGGTACTAGTGATCCTATGTGGAATTCAATGTCATGGATTAATGAACATACTACAAATGATACTGTAATTGCATCCTGGTGGGACTTCGGTTACCTCTTTGAGATTGCTGCTGATAGACAAGTAGTATTTGATGGAGGTAGTCAAACTGGTAACAGTAGGGCATTCTGGCTAGGTCAAGCAATGTCGACGGATAATCTAGATTTATCTGTAGGTATCTTTAGAATGTTAGGAACTACTGGTGAAAATGCTACTAATACTTTAACTAATTACACTGGCAGTCCAGGTAAAGCTACTCATATATTAATTGATATATTACCTAAGAATGCAGCAGATGCTAAAAATACATTAATTAATACTTATGGTTTATCTAGTGATCAAGCAAATACTATTATACCGCTTACTCATCCTGATAATCCAAGACCGGTTATATTTGTAGCAAGTTCAGATATGTTACAAAAAGCAGGTTGGTGGAGTTACTTTGGTGCATGGGACTTTAATAAACAGAATTCTACAAACTTCAATTATTATGTGCCTTCTCAACAAGTAACTGTTGAACCAGGATCTACTGGTAGGTTAGCATTAATTAATGAATCTGGTCTTGAATATGATGCAGTTATTTCAAGAGGTACTGGAAATAATACTACTACTGGTCATACTGAAGCAGTATATGCAGAAAATGGTTCTGTATTTAAATTAAATGGTTCTGAATACAATCCATTAAATGTATCTCGTGTTATGGTAATTGAAGACAATCAATTAGTTAAAAATGAATCAATTAAAGGAGCTCCAAGTGACTCTAATTATACATTATTCTTAATGGGTGAAAAGAACGTTTATACTCCTATTATAATGCATAATAAATTAGCTGATTCAATGTTTACTAGATTATACTTGTTAGGTGGTATGGGTCAAGATGAATTCACCATGGTTCATATGGAAAATGGTGTTTCATTGTGGCAAGTAAACTATAATAACACGGTAGCTGGTGGTGCTAGTGTTAATACTAACACTACTAAGGCTTAATTTTGATTAGGATATTTATCCTAATCTCTTTTTTTAATTAAATATGGTGATTTAATGGGAATAGAAGAGAAAATTAAAGATATTGAGGATGAAATTCAAAAGACACCATATAACAAGGCTACTTCTCACCATATTGGTAAACTCAAAGCTAAACTTTCTAAATTAAAAGAAGAATCTATTCAAAGAAGTAGTTCTGGAACAAAAGGTCAAGGATTTCATGTGAAGAAATCTGGTGATGCTACTGTGGTTCTTGTTGGATTTCCTTCTGTTGGTAAATCTACTCTTTTAAATGAGCTTACTAATGCTGAAAGTAAAGTTGGAGCTTATCAATTTACTACTTTAGATATTGTTCCGGGGGTTATGGAGTATAAAAATGCTAAAATACAAGTTTTTGATATTCCGGGAATTATTACTGGAGCAAGTACTGGTAAAGGTAGGGGAAGAGAAATTTTATCTGTAGCTAGGACTGCTGAATTGATTGTAGTTGTTTTAGATGTTTTAAATCCACAACATTTAGATGTTATCTTAAAAGAATTAAGAAATATTGGTATTAGACCAAATGAAAGACCTCCTGATGTAACTGTAAATAGAAGGAGAACTGGTGGTATTCATGTATCTTCAACAGTTCCACTTACACATTTGGATGAAAAAACTATTAGGTCTATTATAAATGAGTATGGTATGCATAATGCAGATGTGCTTTTTAGAGATGATGTAACAATAGATCAATTTATTGATGTTTTGGATAGGAATAAATCATATGTTCCAATGTTAATTTTATTAAATAAGGTTGACCTTGTAGATAAAACATATCTCGAAGAAATGAAAAAACAACTTCCAGAGTTTATACCAATTTCAGCTGATAAAAAATTGAATATCGATAATCTTAAAGAAACAATATTTGAAAATTTAAACCTTGTTCGTGTTTATCTTAAACCACAAGGAAGAAAAGCAGATATGAATGATCCTTTAGTTATTAAAAAAGGTTCAACAGTTATTGATGCTTGTGATAAATTACATAAAGAATTTGTAAGGAATTTCCGCCATGCTAAGATATGGGGAACTTCTGTTAAATTTCCTGGTCAAAAAGTTGGACCTGATCATGTTTTAGAAGATGAGGATGTTTTAAGAATTATCCTTAAAAAATAGGCTGTGAGTAATATGAATCAAGTTATTTTTATAAGTGGTACTCCATGTGTTGGAAAAACTACTGTAGCTAATGAACTTTCTCAAAGATTAGGTGCTAATTTAATACGAGTAAATGAATTAGCTATTAATAAAGATTTAGTTTTGGGGATTGATGATAAAAAGGGTTATAAAATTATTGATGTTGATAAATTAAATGGAGTTTTAGGAGAAATCATTGATAAACTTGATTCAGATAACTTACTTATTGTGGAAGGTCATTTGTCTCATTTGTGCTTAGGTGCAGATAAAGTAATAATTTTGAGAGTTCATCCAGATATTTTAAAAGAAAGATTAAGTAGCAGAAATTATTCTGAGTCTAAAATTAGAGAAAATTTAGAAGCAGAGGCATTAGATGTGTGTGGTGCTGAAGCTTATGATACTTATTTAGATGATGTAATTGAGATAAATGCTGGTGATTTAACGATTGATGAAATAATTAATCAAATAGTTGATGTTATTTTTGATAAAAAAGAGCACGCATTTGATGAGATTAATTTCATGGATTGGTTGGTTGGTATTTAAGGAATATGGGGAAGAATTTTGTTTAGTATTTTAAAAAAAGTTAAGACATTATTTAGAATAAATAATGTGCTTTTACTAAGTGTACAATTTCTTTTGCTTCTTCAGCTTGACTTTCAGGTACTTTAAAAGATAATGGTGCACTGTAAGCTGCGCCTTCAGCTGTAACTACTGTATTATGGGATACTCCAATTTTAATATCTACATCCATATCTAAAGTTCCAGCAGTTTCAAAAGAAATAGTTTTAATAGTGTCACGTGGGAAGAATTTAACTTCTACTTTTTTACCAGTTATTCCTTGAACATCTACTTCATAAATTCCGTAATTAGTTAATATTATTTGGTCTCTTATAAATTGATATGATTGGATTACTTCTTCATCTTCAAAAAAGAATTCACTTACATAATCCTTGTCCATTTCGTCACTTACATCGCCATAGCCAATAACTTTATCTAAAAATGCCATAGTTTTTCACCTTGTATTACTATTGATAATAATAGTATTTAATATTTTAAATATATGGGATAATAGTTCGTTTTAACATAACCTTTATAAATATAGAAAAACAGATTTATTTTTAATATTCATATTAACCTAAGGTTATTTTAACTATGGTTTTTGTTTTAATATGCGCAAATCATTTTAATTCAATTTTTGAATATTATATCCTAATTTGATAGTTATTATTATAATTATGAGGAGGATATCTTTGAGTAGAGGAAAAAGACCAAAGTGGATGACTGATATAGCTATTGAACGTATGAATATTCTTTTTGAACGTGCTGAATTAGAATTTGAGAAGCACCCTGAAAGAAGTAATCGTTATGTTGTTTTAGCTAAAAAATTGTCTACTAAGTATAATACTAAAATTCCTGATGAATGGTCAAGAAGGTATTGTAAAAAGTGTAATAAATTTCTCTACCCTGGTCACAACACTACAGTCCGGCTAGTTAACGAAGAAGTTAATATTTTATGTGGTGAGTGTGGTCATGTTATGAAAATTCCTTATCATAAGGAGAAAAAAGATAAAAGGAGAGCTAAATATGAGTCAATCAAAGAAAGAAATGATGAATAGAGCTCTTTCCGCTATGACAATGAATATTGGTAAAGCTGGTGTTAATGACAATGTCATTGAAGAAATTAAACGCCAACTTAAAGCTAATGAAATTGTTAAACTTAAATTTGCAAAAAATATCGCTAAAAATAAAGATGATTACATAGATGACATTGTTCAAAAAACTAGATCTAAACTTATCGATGTTAGAGGAAATGTCGCAATCATCTATAAAAAAAAGCCTTAAAAAACATTGCTTAAATTTAGAGTTACAGGCCCTATTTTTATTAGGTCTTAAATTTACAGTTGATTATGAGGACAATTATTTAAAATTAAATATTGGAGAATTAATATGACTACTGTATTTGATGTACCTGCAGATTTATTAATTAAAAAAGTCGCAGAAGAATTTAAAAACAATGATAAAATCAATTCCCCTGCATGGTCCAATTTTGTAAAAACTGGTGTTCACAAAGAAAGAAAACCTGAAGATGTCGACTGGTGGTATACCAGATGCGCATCTATCATTAGAAGAGTGTACATGGATGGACCTGTAGGAGTTATGAGTTTAAGAACTTTCTACGGTGGTAAAAAAGACCGTGGAGTAACTCCTGAAGTATTCAGAAAAGGTAGTGGAGCAATCATTAGGAATGCACTACACCAATTAGAAGATGCAGGATATGTTGAAAAAGTTGTAGGTGGAAGAGTTGTTACTCCAGCAGGAAGATCATTCTTAGACAAAATTTCTGCTGAAATCATTAAGGATATTCCTAATCTTGCAAAATATTAATTAAATTATTTGGAGAGTTTGATATGAGTGATCTTGATGAAATTCGTCGTAAAAGAATGGCGGAATTAGAAGCTCAACAAGCTGCTGCACAAGGTCAAATGCAACAACAAGCACAACAACAAATGCAACAGCAAGAAGCTAAAAGACAATTTGAGGAACAAAAGAAAGCTTTAATAGCTCAAATATTAACTGTTGAAGCACGTTCTAGATTAGCTAACCTTAAATTGACTAAACCTGAGCTTGTTAATCAAATTGAAATTCAATTAATCCAATCTGCTCAAGCTGGTAGTTTAAGAGGTAAAGTAACTGATGATCAGTTAAAAGTACTCTTAAAACAAATAGCTGGTCAGAAAAGGGAAATTAAAATTACAAGGAAATAATATTGATGAAAGCTTGTGTATTATATAGTGGAGGTAAAGACAGTTCTTTTATGGCTGTTATGCTTAAAAGACTTGGTCTTGATGTAGAGTTGTGTAGTGCCAATTTTGGTGTTTATGATTCTTATATTCCAGCAAGCCTTTCAGCTAAATCTCTTGGGTTTGATCATAAAGTTCTTAATTTGGATATTGAACTTTTAGATAAAACTTGTGACATGATTATGAAAGATGGATTTCCAAATGATGGAATTAAATTCATTCATGAAAATGTTATTGAAGAGGTTTCAGATAAGTATGATATTATAGCCGATGGAACTAGAAGGGATGATAGAACTCCTAAACTTAATATAAATCAAATTAAAAGTCTTGAAGATAGAAAAGATGTTCAATATATTAATTTGGATAGTTTTGGTTATAAAACAATTAAGTTAATAACATCTAATTTATTTGAAATATCTCATGAAAAAAGCAACAAGGACAATAGTTCTGATTATGAGGTGGAAATAAGAACTTTAATTGATGAAAAAGGAGGGAATTCGTTAGATATTTTCCCTGAGCATTATCAAACTCGTGTTACTGGGTATAAAAAATAATTATTATTATATAGGTGAGAAAATGAGTAGAAATAAACCATTAGCTAAAAAATTAAGAATGGCAAAAGCAAATAAACAAAACAGAAGAATTCCAATCTGGGCTTATGCTAAAACTAATCGTAAACTTAGATACAGACCTAAACCTAGACATTGGAGAAGAAACAGTCTTAAATTATAAGGGGGATTTTTCATGGAAAGAGTTTATACAATTCCACTTAGAGATGTAAAAAAAGTCAAAAGGACTATTAGAGCTCCTAGAGCTATCAGAGAAGTACAAAACTTCTTATTCAAACACATGAAAGCTGAAGAAGTAAAGCTTGATGAATCTATTAATCATGAAATTTGGGCAAGAGGTATTCAAAAAATACCTTCTAAAATTACTGTAAAAGCAGTTAAAGATGATGATGGCGTAGTAGAAGCTACTTTAGCAGAATAGCTACATACTACTTCAATACTAAGGTGAGGCAACAATATGTTAAGAAGAATAAACATTGTGGATAATCCAAATGTAGGAGTATTTATTTTAGCAACTGATAATTTAGCTATTGTTCCTTACAATCTTCTTGATGAAAGAGTTAAGTTGATTGAAGAAACTTTAGAAGTTGATGTTGTAAAATCTTCTATTTCTGGATGTAACCTTATTGGATCTTTAGCTGTAGCTAATTCAAATGGTATCGTTGTTTCCCCACATGTATTAGATAGAGAAGTTAAACAGTTTGAGGAATTAGGTTTAAATGTAGCTACAATTCCAGGTAATTACACAGCAGTAGGTAATATTGTTGCAGCTAATGATACTGGAGCTATTGTAAGTCCATTTTTATCTAGTGATGCAATTAAAGTCATTGAAGATACTTTAGATGTTAATGTTGAATCTACTTCTATGGTTGGAAGTGATATTATTGGTTCATTAATTACAGTTACTAATAAAGGATTTTTAATGGATAAAAATGCTACTGAAACTGAAGTAGACTTTGCTCGTGATGTATTTGGTGTTGAAGGAGATATTGGTACTGTAGGTAGGGGTATTTCTTTAGTTGGTGCATGCTCTCTTGCAAATTCAAAAGGAGCTATTGTAGCTAAAGAAAGTACTGGTCCTGAAATGGCTAGAGTTGAAGAAGCATTAGGCTTTTTAGACGATTTATAAATAATATCCTGAGGAGTTAATATGATAACAAAAATTTACAGAGTTAAAGGTACTTTTGTAATGGGCGATTCATATCATAAATTTACTAAAGAATACAAAGCTACTAATGTGGCTGATTTAGAAGAAAAAATTTATGAACGTTTTGGAAGTAAACATGGTTTAAACAGAAACCAAATTTCTATTAAAGACATTGCTGAAATCGAACCTGAAGATGTTGTAGACCCAATTTTAAAAGAAATTTTATAAGGGTGTTACTATGGAAGATCAGCAAAAATTTAATCAATTACTTAATGAAATAAATATGTACAAACAGCAATCAGACTTAATTCAACAACAAATTGAATTAGTTAGAGCTTCAATTGCTGAAGTTGATGCATTAACCAACACTTTAGATGATTTGGATGGTAAGGATACTGTTGAAGCTTTCGTACCTGTAGGTGCTGGTTCTTTCATTAAAGGTGAACTCAAAAACACTGATGAAGTTATTGTAAGTATTGGTTCTGGAATAGCTGTTAAAAAAGATGTTGACGGAGCAAAAGAAACTATTGCAAGACAGAAAAAAGATTTGGAAGATAGTTTAGATAAAATGTTAGCTAATATGCAACAAGTATCTGATATTATCGGATCTTTATCTGCTCAAGCAGAACAAATAGCAGCAGTTGCTCAAGGAAACATGTCAGCTACTGGATTAAACTAAATAACTTCCTTTTTTTATTTTTTTCTATTTTTTCATTGATTTGTTCGTATTATTAGTTAATATATTTATTATTTCAGTTAGATTTTTTCCTTCTTTTTCTAGTGTTTTTATTTCGTTTATTGTTTTTATTTTTGCTTCGTATATTCCTTCATCTCTTCCTTCTTGGCGGAGTTCTTCGCAGTATTCGTGTATTATATCTTGCCAGTTTTTTTCATGCATTTTAATCACTTCTTTTATTTCTTCTAATTTTTCAGGGTTTTTTATAAATATTGCTGAGGTTAATAATAATCCCCAATATAATAATTCTCTTTCTTTTTTTGTTGGATTAATTAAGTTTTGAGTTAAATAACATATTTCCTCAACAATTAGTTCTGAATTTTTTGTAGTGTTTAAGAATGGTATGAAAATTAAATCTAATGTTTCTAAAAAAGTTAGTTTTTTATTATTTTTAATTTTATTCTTAACATTTTTTTAATCTTTTGTCTCCATTATATTCTTTTAAAAATATTATTCTTATTGGTGTAAATTTATTTACTTTTCCTATCCATGCTTCTCTGGGAGATTTTTCAGGATTTCCTGTTGATACAATTATTGTGTTTACTGGTTTTCCTGTTTCTTCATGTTTTTCTATAGCATATCTTCCAGCATGAATTAGATTTCCAGGGTTTAAGTTGCCACTATAATGTTCATAGTGGGTAATAGAGCAATCTTCCATTTCATATGTAAAATCCATCAATAAATTTTTAAAATTAGGAGTTATTATTTCAGTAGGTATCTCTTTTTTAATTTTTTTACAGGGTAATTTTACTTGCACTTTATTGTCTTCTTTTTCGAGGGAATCTAAATAATAAAGAAATTCTTGTCCATGGTGTTTTGCCAAGTATTTCATAAGTTTATCCTCACTATTGTGTATCTTTCGTTGAATCATTTAATCACCTTATTAATTTAGTATTTCTATAAAGCGCTTTAATAAATACAATAATACTTTGTTATAGCTAATATATAATCTATTAAGTTATAAATAAGGATAATTATTTATTTTTAGATTAATTTAACAATTTTAATGCAGTATTATTTACTTTTTATTTTTAAATATTATAAAAAACATATTATTTTCTAATTGAACCAATAGGGTGTGTAAAATTTGTTTGAATCTTTGAAAAAGAAATTTTCACGTACTAGTGATAAATTAGAAGAAGAGCTTATTGAAGAAGCACAGGAAGAAAACAATCTTGAAGAAGAATCTGGTAAAAAATTTTCCTTCTTTTCATTTGGTAAAAAGGATAATAAAGAAAAAGAGCCAGAAAATAGTGATGTAGCTGAAATTCCTCAGGAAGTAGAAAGTTTATCCGAAGAAAAAGTTTTAGAAGAATCTGATGAAGAAGTTATGGAAGAGTCTGAAGCAGAATCTCTTGATGACTCTGAAGAAGAAAAATCTAAGAAATCTCACTTTTGGAGTAGGAATAAAAATAAAGAAACTTCTGAAAATGATGATGAAAATGAATCTAAATCTCATTTCTGGAGTAGGAATAAAGATAATTCTGATGAAGAGGAAGAAACACCCGATGATGAAGAAGAACCAAGTGGTATGTTTTCATTTATTACTGCTAAAACTATTTCAGAAAAACACCTTGAAGATATTTTATGGGAACTTGAAATGGGTCTTTTAGAAGGGGATGTTGCTATGGAAGTAGCTAGTGAAGTAGTGGATTCTGTTAAAGATGATTTAGTTGGTCGTAAAATTAAAAGAAGTAATGATATTACAGAATACACTTACAATGCTTTAAAAAATGCAGTGTCTGAAATTATTAATATCCCAGGCAAATCCATGACTGAAATGATTGAAGCTAAAAAAGCACAAGGTGAACCTCTTGTTGTAATGTTTGTAGGTATTAATGGTACTGGTAAAACAACAACAATTGGTAAATTAGCTAATTACTATCTTAAAAAAGGTTATACTCCAGTAATAGCTGCAGCAGATACTTTTAGAGCTGGTGCTATTGAACAGGTCAAATATCATGCAGATAATGTTGGGGTTAAACTTATTAAACATCAAAAAGGGTCTGATCCAGCAGCAGTTGCATTTGATGCTGTTGAACATGCTAAAGCTCAAGGTAAAGAGTTAGTTTTAATTGATACTGCTGGAAGAATGCAGACTAACACTAATCTTATGGATGAAATGAAGAAAATTAAAAGAGTTGCAAAACCTGATTTGGTTGTTTTTGTAGGGGATGCTTTAACAGGTAATGATGCAACTCAACAAGCATCTAAATTTAATGAAGCTATTGATATTGATGGAGTTATTTTAACTAAAGCAGATGCAGACAGTAAAGGTGGAGCTTCATTATCTATTGGTTATGTAATTAAAAAACCTATTTTATTTTTAGGAATGGGTCAGGAATATGATGATATTAGAGAATATGATGCAGATTGGATGTTAAACCAGCTATTTTCTGAAAACGAAGAAGAAACAGATTAAAATCTATAAATCTGGATTCAAACAATTTCCATGGCTTTGAGATAGTATTTACTATTTTTCAACGCCATATTTATCTTATTTTGCTAATTAACTAGTGATAACATGAGTAACAACAATACTGGTGAGTGGAACTCTTCACTTGCTTTTTTAATGTCAATGATAGGGGCTGCTGTTGGATTAGGTAATATCTGGCGTTTTAGCTATGTGCTATATTCCAATGGTGGAGGATCTTTTTTTATACCTTATTTTGTAGCTATAGGACTTTTAGGGATTCCATTTTTAATTTTAGAATATGGATTAGGTTTTAAATTTAAAATGTCATTTTCAAATTTATTACATAAAATAAAACCTAAATTTGAAATAATTGGATGGATATTATGTCTGTTGGCATTTGGGGTAGTAACCTATTATATGGTTATTTTAGCTTGGGATGTAGTGTATCTTGGAGCAAGTCTATTTTTAGGATGGGGTAGTGATCCTTCTAGCTTTTTTGTAAATTATGTTGGTGGAGATTCTAATATTTCCAGTTGGGGTCATTTAATAATCCCAACAGTAATTGGGTTAATTATTGTATGGGTGATGATTTGGCTAATTTCACATAGGGATTTAAATTCAGGAATAGGTAAAGTATCAAAAATATTAATTCCAGCATTATTTGTTATAATGGGTTGTATTGTAATCTTTTCTCTAACTTTACCTGGACATAATTTGGGGATTAAAACATTATTAACACCAGACTGGTCTTTATTATTTAATGTTAATATTTGGCTAGCAGCATTTTCACAAATAATATTTTCATTATCTCTAGGAATGGCTATTGCACTTACATATGCTAGTTATTTACCTAAAAATGCAAAATTAATTAACAATGTATTGATAGTAGTTAGTTCAAACTCTGGATTTGAAATATTCACAGCATTCGGAGTATTTTCTATTTTAGGTTTTATGTCTGTAACTTCAGGAGTTCCAATTGAAAGTTTAATACAGCAGGGAACAGGATTAGTATTTATAGTATTTCCAACAATCTTCAATGTAATGGGTGTTTCAGGCCGTATACTTGGATTATTATTCTTCTTAGCTATTTTATTTGCAGGAATAACTTCTGCTTTAGGATTTTTAGAACCGTTACTTAGTTCTGTCTGTGATAAATTTAATGTTTCACGTAAAAAATCAGCAAGTATATTGTGTGGTGTAGGTTTTGTAATTTCAATGTTTTTCACATGTGGAATTTCATCATATTTAGTTGAAATAGTTGATGGATTTTTAAACCAGTTTGGAATATTGTTTTTAATTGCATTACAGTGCATTATATTTGGATGGATTTTAGGAATTGATGATTTAATAGAAGTTGTTAATAATAATTCTGTATTGCATGTTGGAAAATTATGGAAAACAATTATTAAATATATATTGCCATGTGTAATTTTCATAGTTTGGACATTTGGAATAATCGAACTATTTAAAAATGGGGGATTCCTGGAATTAACTGTTGATATTTTAATTACTCTCAGTGTTCTTATAGCTAGTGTTATATTAACAAAAGTCGATGATTATAAATAAGGGTTACTAGAAATATTAAAATGTAATATGGTTTTTCTTAAATCATATTGTAAAAATATATCAACAAAAAATTTATTTTTTGATTCGTTTAAAACCTTCTCAAGTGTTTTAAAGGGGTTTAATGCTCCTTAAAACACACTTTTAATAAAATTTTTTCCTTTTAGAATAAGCTTTAAGTCTCTTTTTTTCTAATTTCTTATAGGAATCAGATTTATAAGTATTTTTCTGCCTATTAGTTGTTGCATTAGGCATTACAGTTACTAAATTTATCGTGTTGTTATCACAAGCAAAAACAACCTTGATTTCGCAATACTTCTTAGTTTTCGGAGCTGGAAAAATAACTTCATACTGATGATTACCATTAGGTTCATACCTTAAAGGTTCCTCATTCAAGATAGTGTCAACTATATACTCTCTTGATATTCCATTATCATCAAGCCTTTGAACAAAATGAGTATTTTCAAAACACCAATTGATGTTACTAAGGTTTCCAACAATATATTCATCAAAGATATCCATGATTCTTATTTCTTAATTAGTGGTTATTATAAGTTATGATTTATTTATTTAATAATCAATTCTTAGTTTGAGCCGATGATTTTTTTATGATTAATTAATAAGTTTTAAATTTTAAATTGTATAATTTAATATTTTATTTTAGTTAGTTTAATAATATATTATTTTGCTGGTGGTCTATCTAAATATTTTTATTAGTTAGAGATTATACATTATTATAAATATTAAAAGGGATATTAAATGCAGACAATTAAAGAATTTGACATTGATGCAAAACCATTTTTAAAATGGGCTGGAGGAAAATCTAAATTGATCAATGAGATTGAATTAAGATTTCCAAAATTTATTAAAGAATCTGGCAAAATTGAAAAATATTTTGAACCGTTTATAGGTGGAGGAGCTTTATTTTTTTATTTGATGTCTAATTATGATGTTAGTGAATCATATATTTATGATATTAATTCAGAACTTATTGTGGTATATAAAACTATTCAAAATAATCCTCATGAATTGATTGATTTATTAAGTGAGATTAAAGAAAGGTTTATTCCAAAAGATCATGAAGATAGAAAAGAATTTTATTTGAATATTAGGAAATCATTTAATGAAAAATTATATGATTTTGATTTTGAAAATTATTCTCAGGAATTTATTGAAAGAGCAGCTCAAATTATATTCATGAACAAAACGTGTTTCAATGGTTTATTTAGAGTTAATAAAAAAGGTGAATTTAATGTTCCTTTTGGAAAATACAAAAATCCTAGCATATTTGATGCTGAAAATATAATTGCAGCATCTGTTGCTTTAAAAAATACTAAAATTATCAATGCTTCTTTTTTGGAATCTGAACAATTTATTGATGAAAATTCATTAGTGTATTTAGATCCTCCTTATAGGCCATTGTCTAAATCGTCTAATTTTACAAGTTATTCTAAATTTGATTTTACTGATGATGACCAAATTGAGTTGGCGAAGTATTATAAGCGAATTTCTAGCTCTGGAGCAAAGGTTATTTTAAGCAATTCTGATCCTAAGAATACTGATGAAACTGATAATTTTTTCGATGATTTGTATGGTGATTTTGTTATAGATAGAGTTAAAGCTCCTCGTATGATTAATTGTAATGGGAATAAGCGAAAACCTGTGAATGAAATTATTGTTAGAAATTATTAATTACACATCTTTATATATTTTGTTAGTATATTATTGATTATGGTTAATTATTCTAAATTAGGTTATAGTTCCAGAGCGGATTATGAATCAGCTTTTTATGAGACATTGTTGGAAACAAATAGAACTCATGACTTTTATGTCGATTGGGGAAAAATATTTGGTAAATTAGAAGATACTACTCGTGAAATTAATATTTTAAATACTTTGGTTGATTCTTCAGATGTTGAAAATGATTTTAGAAAAATTATTTTGGAACATCCGAAGGTAATTTCAGTATTGCCTTCTATATTGGCCATTCGTGAAAAAAATATTGCTGTATTGGATGAATATGAAATGAAATGTTTGAAAGTTAGTTGTTCAAAAAGATCTCCTTCAGACATTGGTGATATAGTTGATTTTTCTGAAAAAACGGGTTTATTAAATCTTTTTAATAATATACGTGATTTAAAATCATATTTGATGGGTGTTGAAGTAGGTTTGGATACTAATGCAAGAAAAAATAGAAGTGGCCATATTTTTGAGAAGATTGTTGGGGATTTATTGAAGAAAAAAATAAAAGATTTTCCAGATTTAACGATATCTGCTGAAGAAACTTTAAATTTTGAAAGAACTAAACGTTTGGATTTCGTAATTCATAAAAATGATGTTCCTAAATTTTTATTTGAGTGT
Organism: uncultured Methanobrevibacter sp.; assembly: GCF_934746965.1. Classification (NCBI taxonomy): domain Archaea; kingdom Methanobacteriati; phylum Methanobacteriota; class Methanobacteria; order Methanobacteriales; family Methanobacteriaceae; genus Methanobrevibacter; species uncultured Methanobrevibacter sp. The sequence continues at coordinate 191,485 of NZ_CAKVFS010000005.1, forward strand.
AATTTTTATGCTAGTAGTGGAAGTAAACCTATCGAAGTTGCAAATGCGTATATTGATTTAAATAAACAGATTAAAGAACAAGACATGGTGTTTGTATGGATTACTGATGGTTTTGGATGGAAAAAAATGTATAATGCATTTCATGAAGCTTCTACAAATATTGATTTTGTTTTAAATTTTAACATGTTAAATGACACTATTTATAATTTATTGGATGATTAATGTAATTTAATCATGTAAATATATTTTTTTCTTTTTTGACTTTGTTGAAATATTTTTCTTTTACAAGTGAAGTTGCATGCTGTCTTGTTGTTTAATTCATGTAATTGAGGTTGATAATCTTTGAAAGAATTCATGACGTCTTGTGTAATGTGAGATCTCTTTTTAATCGTAAATGTTTTTGTATTTTGTCAAATAATTTTAATAAGTCAATTATTTGCATATATGTGCTTTGTGTGTAGAATTTTATTGCTAAAATTGAGAGTAGTGCTACTTGTGTGAAATCATGTTTTGAAAAAATCTCTTGAATATTTATTTAACATGATTTTTGAATATTTAAATACTCATTTTAACAGTATTATTAGGGTTTTATCTCTTTAATTTTTTTAAGTGCCAGTTTTTAAAAACAGAAATTCAAATGATTTAATTGCTTTGAAAACAAGTTACTAACTGGGAAATAAGTATTTTTTAGGTTTCATGTTAATAATTTATTTTTCATGATACTATATATGAATATATGACGATTATTTTTTTAATTAAGGTATATTTTTAACTGTAAATAATGTAATGAAGTTTTTAAATAATTTTAATGAAATTAAAATGAAAATAAAAAAATAAAATCATTTTAAAAATTTTTTTGCAAAAATCAAAAAGGAATTCAACAAAGTTCATTTTTTAGTGTGTTTAACTATGTATGCTTTAAGATATTATAAAAAATAAAACTTTATTTATTTTCTTCCAATTTCTTTATATGGTGAACAAAAATATCAAAATTAACTTTAATTTAATGAATATTCTATTGTGAATTTTAAAATTAATGGGGTATTTTTTGGATTTAATAACTTTAATCATAAACTTATAAGAAAAATGTTATTTTTAAAAAAATTTGTAATTACAAATATACTTATTTTAACATGTAAATTAAGAATAATCTATTTTTGTATAATTATTTTATTAGTTTATACTCATAACCAAATAATTTATATATTAGAAATTATAATAACCATATGTAATAAAAAATGAGGTGATCATTGTATTAAAATTAACATTTTTTGATGTGAATTTAGGAAGTTCTACATTAATAGAAACTAGTAATATGAATATGTTATTTGATTTAGGAATTGATGAAAAAACAGGTGTGAATCCACTATTCTCATTCAAGGGAGATTTAAACTATTTAATAATTTCACACCCACACAAAGACCATATAAGTGGACTTTCAAGAATTGATTGTAAAACACCAGAAGTTTTTGGTCGAAATAACTCCATCCCATTAGATTTAATTCAAAAACAAATTAAAACTGCACAAACATATGATGATAAAATATTATATGAAAAATATTTAGAACTTAATAAAAATTATAACTATCCAGTGCAAGCTAAAAATGATCCATGCAATCCTGATGTAAATGGTGGGCTATTTTTTAAACATTATTTGCCATTACGAAGTGATATAACAGATTTGAACTATTATAGTATCTCTACATTCATTGAATATGAAGGAGCAAAAATATTATTAATGGGAGATAATACTAAAACAAATATTGAAGAACTGTTAGACAATCATGATTTTCTAGAAAATACTCAAAGCATTGATTTATTACTAGCACCACACCATGGGCGATTTTCCTGTTATAAACAAGAATTAATGGATCATCTAAAACCAAAGATTACAATAATATCTGATAAAAGTAATCAGGATGAGGTTACTGCATCCAACAAATATAGTTCAAATTCTTGTGGAGTTTGGGTATTAAAAAATGGAAATCATGTTAAACGTAGATGTTTAACTACACGTAATGATGGAAATATTTGTGCATTAATAAACAATGGCAGATTAGAGTTATCCTGCGAATAATGGTGATATAATGTCTACAATAAAAAGTTTTAGTGTGAAAAATGGAGATATGTTCTATATAAAACATAATACAAAAAATTTTACAATTATTGATTGTAATTTAGTTGAAGAAAGAAAAGAAAAAGTTATTAATGAAATAATATGTGCAAAAAAAGGAAAAGAAATTATAAGATTTATTTCAACACATCCAGATAAAGATCATTTATTAGGATTAAGTGAGCTTGATAATAAACTTCAAATTAGAAATTTTTACTGTGTTGATAATAAAATCAAATTTGATGATGAAGATGATTTTAATAAATACTGTGAACTTAGAGACAATGTTGACAAACATTTTCCCATATTTAAAAATTGCTCAAGAAAATGGTTGAATCAAACATATGGCGCCAATGATGATATAGGTAGCTCAGAAATATTTATTTTATGGCCAAATATAAATAATGAATCTTTTAAATATGAATTAGAAAAATTAGAAAATGGTGAAAATGATTCTGCTAATAATATATCTCCAATAATTAAATATTCATTAGATGGAGGAGTAACCGCATTATGGTTTGGAGATATGGAAAATGATTTTCTTGAGAAAGTTAAAGATGAAATAGATTTTCCAAAAGCTGATGTTATATTTGCACCACATCATGGTAGAAATAGTGGAAAAATACCTAAAGATATTTTAGATAAAATTGAACCAAAATTAATTATTATAGGCGAAGCTAAATCAGAATATTTAAATTATTATGATGGTTTTAATACTATTACTCAAAATACGGCAAAAAATATTGTTTTGGAATGTGTAACTGGAAAAATAGATGTTTATACTGAAAAAGAATTTGATGAAGATTTTTTAAAATTTGAAAATGGTAAATGCAGATTGTTTAGTGGAGAACAATATAGGGGAACATTAAATTTAAACTAAAAACTTTTAATTATATGTTGGGTGTAGGATAATGGACGATTTGAAAAATTATGATGACAAATTGATTTATACTATAATATTCAATGTAGCATTTACATTACTTCTTAATAATCCCACAACACTTATTAAAAATAGTGATATGATTTCAATTGTACTCACAGTGCCTGTTTTATATTTGCCCATTTATATAATTAATAATTTAGTTTCAAGTGAATGGAAATATAAATTATTATACCCTAAAAATGAACCTCATAGATTTGCATATGGTATTTTTACAAAATTACAAAACAATGGCCTAAAATATGACTCAAAATTGATAGATGTAGAGTTGATATTAAAAGTTAATGGCAAACCTAAAACTGAACTTAAAGAAGATGAATTATGGTATAAAATATACCAAAAACATAGATATGATAATAAGATCTACCAACAAAATAGACAATTTTTATTTTGCAGAGATAACATGGTAATAGTTTTAATAATAACTCTAATTTTTTCAATACTTGCACAAGTTTTTGGATTTGGATGCCTTATAGTAACAATTGTTTGTATAGGCATATTTGAATCAATAATTTTTCGGATACTCGCTAAAAAACACAATGAAACATTAGCATTATCTGTTTTACAGGAAGAAACAGACTGTTTAAAAAGAAAAGAGGATATCTCCTATTTAAACTTTAACAATTTAAATTATAATACTTGATAAATGACGCAACATATTTCTTTGAAATTATGAGTCTGTAAAATTTTATAGGCTTATTTGATTTTGAATTTTTTTACAGACGAAATTTCGTTTTGATAAAATTTCAC